>CAUZBA010000072.1:0-11194 GCA_963577635.1 Phycisphaerae bacterium | reverse complement strand
CGCACGGCCGTCGTCGAGGTCTTCGAGACAACTCGCGACGCCGTGGTCAACATCTCTTCGAGGCAGGTGATTCAGGTCCGCACGTCCGGATTTGGCTCGTTCATCGATGATTTTTTCTATGTGCCGCGCCCGCGCACGCGCCGATTCAATCAGGAAAGTGTCGGCAGCGGATTCGTCCTGCACGCGGATGGGTACATCGTCACGAACGACCACGTCGTGGCCCGAACCGCGGAGCGGAAGGTGATGTTCGCGGACCACAGCGAGTACGAAGCGCAGGTCGTCGCCCGAGACCCGCGACGCGATCTGGCGATCCTGAAGATCGATGCCGACAGAAAGCTGACGGCCATCACGCTGGGGCGCAGCGATGATCTGATGGTCGGTGAAACAGTGATTGCCGTCGGCACCCCGCTGGGTTACGAGCACACGGTCACTGCCGGTGTGGTGAGCGCCGTCAACCGCGAGATCGAACTGGGCAACGAGACCCGATTCACCGGCCTGATTCAGACCGACGCAAGCATCAACCCCGGAAGTTCCGGCGGCCCGCTGCTCAACGTGCTCGGTGAACTGGTCGGCATCACCACGGCGATCCGCGCCGATGCGCAGAACATCGGGTTTGCCATTCCGGTTGACCAGTTGCGGGAGATATTGCCCGAAATGCTCGACGTGGAGCGGCGCTACCGGTTCGTGATCGGCCTGAAGGTGGCCCATGACGACTCGGCCCGCGTCACCGATGTGCGGCCGGGATCACCTGCTGCGGAGGCGGGCATCGAGGCGGGCGATCGGATCGTCCAGGTCGACGACGCGCGGGTCGACAGCGGCATCGACTATCACATCGCGATGATCGGCCGTCGCGCCGGCCAGAAGATCCGCGTCGTGGTCGACCGCGACGGCGACACGCGAACGCTGACCGCGCACCTGGGGGTGCCGCCGCGGCCGGACGGCGCGAGGCTTCTGCGAGAAAGATTCGGCATCGATGCCGCGCCGATGTCCGCCGGGTCGGCCGAAGCGCTTCATCTGCATAAGCCGATCGGTCTGACCATCACACGCGTCGATCCGGGGAGCCCCTCGCACCTGGCCGGCCTGCGCCGCGGTTACGCGATTCTGAGCGTCGGTGGGCATCAGGTGTCCACGCTCGACGACGTCGGCGACCTGCTCGAGCAGATCAATCCTGGCGATCGAATCGACGTCGAAGTGTTGCACCTGCGCGGCGGCATGCTGTGGCGCCACGGCGAACGACTGGTGGCGCGGTAGAGGAACGGATAAGACTATAATGGTCTGGACCGATCGGTTCACGGCGGTGAGGTGGCGGCCCCATGATGACGTTGACCGTGAACGGGCAGGATCGCGAACTGGCGGCGATGCACACCGTCCGAGATCTTGTCGTGGACCTGGGTCTGGGCGACGCGGCCGTCGCCGTCGAGCTCAATCACCACGTCGTTCCCCACAGGCAATACGACTCGACGACCCTTCGCGAAGGCGATTCATTGGAAGTCGTCTCGCTGGTTGGAGGCGGTTAGTCAGGAAGTCGGTGCGGCCCGACTGCGCGGGCCGCAAGTCACTAGTCAAGGAAGTCGCAAGTCATTCGTTGGAGACCGCTTATAATGAGCGGTGCCACGACCGGGAAGTTCGTTCAAGGGCACGTGTAACCATGACAACCACGGCGTCACCGAATCTCGATGTCGACCGCAAGCTGGTCGTCGGCGGCCGCACGTTGCAGTCGCGCCTCATCGTCGGCACGGGCAAGTACGCGGACTACGAGACGATGCAACAGGCACTCGACGCCAGCGGCGCCCAGGTAGTCACAGTGGCCGTGCGTCGCGAGCGCCTGGTCAACGAACGCGGCGAATCGCTGCTCGACTTCCTCGACACCGATCGCTTCACGATCCTGCCCAACACCGCCGGTTGTTTCAACGCAGAGGACGCCGTACGTGTCGCAAGGCTCGGCCGCGAGATCCTCGATCAACTGAACAACCCGGGCAAAGACTGGGTCAAGCTCGAGGTTCTCGGCGACCGCAAGACCCTGCTGCCCGATCCCGTGGGCACACTCGATGCGTGCGCCGAACTGGTTCGCGACGGCTTCCACGTTCTCTGTTACGCATCCGACGACCCGATCATGGCGGTCAGGATCAAGCAGGCCCGGGCCGCGGCGGTGATGCCGGCCGGGTCTCCGATCGGTTCCGGCCAGGGTGTGCTGAACCCCAACAACATCCGGATCATTCTCGAGCTGCTCAAGCAGGACGATCCGGACTATCCCGTCATCGTGGATGCCGGCGTCGGCACAGCCAGCGACGTGGCCATCGCGATGGAACTGGGAAGCGACGGCGTGCTGCTGAATACCGGCATTGCCCAAGCCAGGGATCCGGTGCGGATGGCCCGCGCCATGCGGCACGCCATCGAGGCGGGACGGCTGGCCTACCATTCCGGGCGCATCGTCAAGAAGCTCTACGCCACGGCGTCGAGCCCCTTCTCCAACGTCGTCAGCACTATTCCGGGCGACACGATTGCCAGCAACACGATTGCCGGCGAGTAGCTGCGGCGGACGTTTCGGCCATGAGCACAAAGCAGCCACCCGTGGACCGGCAGACGCTGCTGGCGCTTGTAGAGGCCAGCCAGGCCCTGATTCGCGAGCCGCATCTGGATCACGTGCTGCAGTGTGTGGTCGAGCAGGCCGCCGCCGTGCTGCACGCCGAGGGCGCCAGCGTCCTGCTGCTCGACCAGACGCGGGAGGAACTGGTCTTCCGTACCGCGACGGGCCCGAAAGGCGAGCAACTTGTTGGTGACCGATTTGATTCGAAGCTGGGGATCGCCGGCCAGGCCATCCGCACCGGACGGCCTGTGCGCGTCGACGACGTGCGCCAGAATCGCAATTTCTTTGAGGGCGTCGACGCCAAGACGCACATGCAGACGCGGGCGATCATCGCCGCGCCGCTGACGTGCCTGGACGTCACCCTCGGCGTCATCGAAGTGATCAACCCTCGTGAGCGGAGCACGTTCACCGACGGCGACATCAATCTGCTCCAACTGTTCACAAACCTGGCCGCCGCGGCGCTGCGCAACAGCCAGGCATTTGAGCGCGTTGAACGCAACAACCTCGGCCTTCGACATGCCGTACCGAAATTCAAGATCATCGGCGAATCCGCGCAAATCAAGGAGGCGATCGATTTGTGCCGCCGCGCGGCGCCATCCAACGCCACCATAATGATCACCGGCGATACCGGCACCGGCAAGGAACTGTTCGCCCGCGCGGTTCACGATTATTCCGGCCGTCGCGACAATCCGTTTATCGCGATCAACTGTGCCGCTCTGCCCGAAACACTCCTGGAAAGTGAACTGTTCGGGCACGAGAAAGGCGCCTTTACGGGCGCTACCCAAAGGAAGCTGGGACGCTTCGAGCTCGCGGACGGCGGCACGCTGTTCCTCGACGAACTGGGTGAGATGACGACCACCATTCAGGTGAAGCTGCTGCGCGTCCTTCAGGAGCGCGAGTTCGTGCGCGTCGGCGGCACCACCACGGTCACCTGCGACGTGCGCGTCGTCGCAGCGACCAACCGGGACCTCAAACGGGAGGTCGAGGCCGACCGATTCCGTTCCGAGCTCTACTATCGACTCAACGTGTTCCCCATCCCGCTGCCGCCCCTGCGGGATCGCATCGACGACCTGCCCCTGTTGATTGACCACTTTGTCCGACAGTTGGCCCCCAGCCTGGGGGTCGAGGCGCCGCGAATCGACGACGAGGTCATCGGTTCCATGCGCGAATATTCGTGGCCCGGCAACATCCGAGAACTGCGCAATATCATCGAGCGCTGCGCCCTGCTGGCGACCAACGGACGCATCACGTTGCAGCACCTGCCTTCCGAATTCGCCGTGACCGGCTCGGCCGCGGCGCCGCAGGACGGCGAGTCGGCGCCAACCTCCAAGCTCGCGACCCAGGAGCGCACGCTGATTCTCAAGGCGCTGAACGACGCCGGATGGAACCAGTCCGCCGCGGCTCGCCATCTTGGCGTCAGCCGCGATCACCTGCGCTACCGGATCAAGAAATACGGCCTCGTGCAACCCGGTTCGGACGGGTGATCTGCCCCAGTTGGGGACACTCAGCGAGGGGGAAATCGCGTAGCGGGGGCGGATTTAGCCACAGAGGTCACAGAGGTCACAGAAAAAGATTTCGCAGGCCGGTTCTTCCGTCATGGATCGATGAATGAGTCGGAACCTGATCCAAGGTCTAATCAGGGATTCCTGATCCGATCCCTTCCCCCTCTGTGTTCTCTGTGACCTCTGTGGCAAGATCCGGTTGCCCGAGGCGAGGGTAGGCACACCATTTGCATTCACTGTCATCCGGACGGGGAGCGGATGGGGAGTAAATCAGGGGAGATTGTTGCCGGCAAGAACAGCCGGCGCAGGCGTCCTGACCCACCTGCGCCGTGCCTGTTCTTGCCGGTATTTTTTATGACCGTGCTCCGACAGGCGCCGTTGCCGTCATGCAGTGACGAAGGGGCGAAGGTTAGGGGTAGGCACGAAGGTACTGAGGCACGAAGGGTTGTGCATCGTGGGCCGGCCCGCTTCGGTCACGCCATCGTCCGGTTTGCGGATCCACCGAATATCGAAAAGATACTCGTTCTATCGCTGATCTGCTGCGACAGTCCCCCCTTCGTGCCTCTCTTCTCCGTGCCTTCTTCTTGATCCCGTCCGAACGATGATGTCGATGTATCCCATTGCGGGAACACACCCATGGTGCGTCGAATCCGGATGTTGGTCCTCCTGGTCGCGGTCGCGGTCGCGGCGACGACGGCCTATCAGTGGGTGCGCTGGCGCGTGACCCTGGACGTGACCCGTGAGCGGCTCGCAACGCTGGGCCGGGAATACGAGCAGTTGCGAGAAACCTATAACGAAGCGGTCAGGCGAACGGCCGTGACCGAGTTGCTGGTCCGCGACGGATCGCTGTGGGTCTCGATTCGCACCGCCGCGGGGTTGCACGAGCAGATCCCGACACCTTTCAATCCGTCGTATGAAATCTACGTCGACTACGTCGTGGTGGACGGTCGGCTTTGGATCCGCCGCATCTTCGACGAGCATACCCCGCCCGGCGAGGGGCTGGTGATCGACCCGGCCTGGGCCATGATCGACTGGGATGCTCCCGGCGTTGCACACGGCAAGACCGTTTACCGCCAACTCTCGGAGGGCCGTTGGGTCATCACCGTTTCGGGCGACGGCTCGCTGGGCCTGGCCCTCCGCGACGACGAGCAGACGACGGAGCTATCGCCACCCCCGCCGGTGCGACCCTTCGAGCCGATCGCCGGCAACGCGTCCGCCGGCGCCGACCCGATCGGACCCGGCGACGTCGTCATGCACTTGTTAGAAAGGGGGAGTTGACAGGATCGACAGGATGGGAAGGGAGATTCACAGGATGGGATTTTCAGAGGGTTTTGGAAGGTGGCAGTCATCAATCACGACGCCATGCCGCTCACGTGATGGAATTCAGAAAGCCCTCCCTAGAGCGGTTTGAATCCAATCCTGTAGATCCTGTCAACTCTTCTGATCCCGATCTGCGCTTTGCATCGACTGGCTGGGATTACGCGTCCTCGAATCTGGCGGCGAGGATTTTGACCACGCGGGCGAAGACGGCGTCCTCGTCCCCGAACGCATCGACGACGGCGTAACGTTTCGGATCGGCCTTGGCCTGGTCAAGATAGGCGCGGCGGACGGCCTTGTGGTATTCGGCGCCCTTTCGCTCCATTCGGTCACTGAAGAGCGTGGGTTCGCGCGATCCTGTAAAACGGGTCCGCTTGGGGCTCGCACCCAGACGCCGCGCCGCAGTCGCTTCGTCCACATCGAAGATGACTACCAGGTCGGGCTCGCACCCGCGGAGGGCAACCTCGGCGACCTGGCGGATCTGATCCAGGGGCAGACCCGCCGCACCACCCTGATACGCGAGCGTCGAGCTGACGAACCGGTCGGCAAGGACCATCTGATCTTCGGCGAGTGCGGGCAGGATGCACCGCGTCATGAGCTGGGCCCGGCTGGCCATGAACAGCATCATTTCGCAGGTCAGGTCGATCGGTTCGCTGTCGTCAATGTCCAGCAGAATCTCTCGAATCCGCTCGCCCATGCGTGTGCCGCCGGGCTCACGCACCTGGCACACTTCAACGTCGCCGCGGGCCACGAACTGGGCACAGCGACGACACTGCGTGCTCTTGCCGCTGCCGTCGGGCCCGTCGAACACGACGAAGCGACCTCGAAGCTTCTGAATCCAGTCAGGTGTGGCGCCGGACACGATGTAGAGGATAGCCGCTGGGGGAGTGGGGGCTAGCTAGGATCGGCTGAAACGCGTTGCGTTGCAGCTACGGGACTTTCTCGTCCCGATTCTTCGGGACTCGGTAACATCTAATTCCCCATGCCCCGCGACGCTTACCTTGAACCGTACCGACGTGCGGTCGACCAGTTCGGCGACACGTTCGAAGTGGCGCTGTGGGCCACGCCGACGACGCAGCTGGCTCGCTTCGAGGTGTTCGCGCAGATGGGCGACCTGAGCGGCAAGCGCGTCCTCGACGCGGGGTGCGGCCGCGGGGACTTCGCCGGCTGGCTGGTCGAGCAGAGGATCGACGTCGCGTCGTTCGTCGGCGTGGATGGCGTGCCGGAACTGATCGAGTTTGCCCGAGCCCGCGGCCTGCCGAACTGCGAGTTTCACTGTGGCGACCTGCTGACCGACGCGGAACTGCCCGCCATCGGACGGCCCCAGGTGATCTGCATCTCGGGAACGCTGAACACGCTGACGTTTCGCCAGTCCCTCGCCGTTCTGGATTCATGCTGGGCGGCGACGCAGGAACTGCTGCTTTTCAACTTTCTCTCCGACCTCGCCTCCCGCCGCGCCGCGCCGCAGACCGGCCCCGCCCGCCGTTTAAACACGCTTAAGTTATTGCAGTGGGCAACGGAACGATCCGAATCGGTTATTTATCGCCAGGATTATCTGAAGTTCGGGCACGACGCGACGATTCTCATGAAGAAACGGGATGACGGGAGAACAAGCGACGGAGCGACCCGCCGCGGCGGGTAAACTCCGCGACGGAGCAGGAAAGTGGAAAAGCAAGAAAGCAGAAAAGCGAAAAAGCAGGGAATCGCCAACGTCGCGAATGACGTTCGTCAGGATGTCATGCGTGCCTGCCTTTCTGCTTATCAGCTTTTCGAATTTCTTGCTCTCATGCTCTCTCGCTTTTCCCTCCAACCCCTTCGTCGCGGAGTTTACCCGCCGCAGGCGGGTCGCTTTGTCACTGCTCTCTGGCCGTGTTAACGGCCACGCGCCTATGATTCCATCGATGGCTGTCCATGCATTACCGGCCGTCGATGACTACGTGAGTGACGGGGCCGAAACGCCCGATCGCCGCTGGTTGCTGATCCGCGACATTCCCTGCCTTGCCTGCAAATACAACCTTAGAGGCCTCGTAGGGCCGATCGTGCTCTGCCCTGAATGTGGCCACGGCAACGATCTGCGCCGACCGGATCAGTGGCAGACCAAAGAACTGCCGCGGGGAGTACGTCAGCGACCGCACTGGCCCGCTACCGCCGTTCTCATTTCGATGGCCATTCTGGGGGTATGACTGAAAGTTGTGTATGAGTTCATGAAAAAGGCGGCGTATCCTGGGTGTCGGACTGGCTGGCTTCTGGTGGGTCGCCCGAACCCTCAAGCGAGGCGAAGACAGGGAAGATTTTCGTCAGGACTGGAAACATTGGCGTGTGCCGATAGCCGCCGGAAACAGCGACGCAGCAACGTAAGCAGAAGCGACCCGCCTGCGGCGGGTCGCTTCGTCGCTTTCTTAAATGTCGTAATACATCACGAACTCGTACGGATGGGGACGAAGGCGCAGGGCATCCACCTCGTTCTCCATCTTGTATTCGATCCACGTCTGAATGACGTCCGGTGTGAACACGCTGCCCTTGAGCAGGAAGTCGTGGTCGTCGTTCAATGCTTCCAGCGACTGCTCGAGCGAGCCGGGCGTCTGGGGTACGTCCGCGGCCTGCTCCGGCGGCAGGTCGTACAGGTTGACGTCCAGTGGAGCGCCCGGGGAGATCTTGTTCTGAATTCCGTCCAGGGCCGCCATGAGCATGGCGGCAAAGGTCAGATAAGGGTTGCAGCTCGGGTCGGGGCAGCGGAATTCCAGGCGCTTCGCCTTGGGGCTGGGCGAGTAGACCGGGATGCGCACGGCGGCCGAACGGTTGCGCCGGCTCATGCAGAGGTTCACGGGGGCTTCGAAACCGGGAACGAGGCGCTTGTAGCTCGTTGTCGTCGGCGCCGCGAAGGCCAGCAGCGCCGGGGCGTGCTTGAGGATACCGCCGATGGCGTGCAAGGCCAGTTCGCTGAGCCCCGCGTACCCGTCGCCGGCCATCAGCGTTTCGCCGCCCTTCCACAGGGACAAGTGCGTGTGCATGCCGGATCCGTTGTCGTTGAAGACCGGTTTGGGCATGAACGTCGCCGTCTTGCCGTGCTTAAGCGCGGTGTTCTTGACGATGTACTTGTAGATCAGCAGTGAGTCGGCCATCTCCAGCAGCGGCTTGAAGCGCATGTCGATCTCGGCCTGGCCGCCCGTGGCCACCTCGTGGTGGTGCGCCTCGACGTCGATGCCGCACTCGATCATCTCCAGGACCATCTCCGTGCGAATGTCCATCTGGCTGTCGGACGGCGGCACCGGGAAGTAGCCCTCCTTGTACCGCAGCTTGTGACCGAGGTTGGGGCCCTCGTCGGCCCCGGTGTTCCAGGCGCCTTCGACCGAATCGATCGAATAGAAGGAGGTGTGCTCGTTCGACTCGTACTGAACGTTGTCGAAGATGAAGAACTCGGCTTCAGGACCGAAGAAAGCCGTGTCGGCGATGCCGGTCTTCTCCATGTACGCCACCGACTTGCGGGCGACGTTGCGCGGGTCGCGCGAGTAATCCTCCCGGGTCAGCGGGTCCTGGATGTTGCAGATCATCACCAGCGTGGCCACCTCCCGGAACGGATCGAGGAAGGCCGTCTGAGGCTGGGGCATGACGAGCATGTCCGATTCGTTGATCGCCTTCCAGCCGCGGATCGACGATCCGTCGAAACCCAGGCCATCCTCGAACGAATCCGCGCCCAGGACCTGGGCGGGAATCGTGAAGTGCTGCCACGTGCCCGGGAAGTCCATGAACCGAAGGTCCACGACCTTGACATCCTTTTCTCTGACCAGTGCAAGTACTTCTTTAGGTGTCACGATGTACCCCTTTCTTGGCGTCGGGAATATAGGTTGATGGAAGTCGAGGCGGATCTTGTCTGTCCGATCGTCGAAGGCCGACCGCGCGGCGTGGGCACGGAGGGGACTGCAATGTCGATACCATCGTGAGCATCACGGCGATGGCGGCTGCAACTGTCTATGACAGCGCGGGTTGTCGCGGAATCCCACCGGCGTGCCCGTCGGGGCACGCGTCGCAATTGATAACGGATTAGGCGCGGACCTTCAACCGTGGCACGTCAAGCCTACTTTTCGGGCACCCGCATAAAAGTTATTCCGCGGGCTCTCCCAGTCGCGGGCTGATCTCGGCAAGCAGTTCCTCCAGCGTGGCACGGTCCGCCGCCTCGGCGTTTAGACGCAGCAGCGGCTCGGTGTTGCTCGGCCTCACGTTGAACCAGTAGCCCGCGGCGTCGAACGCATCGATCGTCACCCCGTCCAGTTCGTCGATGCTGGCAGTCTGCCCATAGCGATCCTTCAGCGCGGCCAGAACCGCGTCTTTGTCTTCGGCGCGAAAGTTGATCTCCCCGCTCTGCGGGTACTTCCTGAAGGGTGCGATCAGCTTGCTCATGGCCTGCTCTCGCTGCCCGAGCAGCCACAGAACGCTCGCCAGCGTGATGGCGCCGGAGTCGGTGTAGTAGTTGTCGCGGTAATAGAAGTGGCCGGACAGCTCGCCGCCGAATACCCCGCGGCAATCGCGCAATGCCGCCTTCATGAACACGTGCCCCACCCGGCTGCGACGGGGTTGGGCCCCGAGCGACCGGATCGTCTGCGGCACCGTCTTGCTTGAACGCAGATCGTAGACGATCGTGCGCGTTCCCGGAATCACGGCCTCGATCGAGTCATCGCAGGCCGGGTCCGTCCGTTCCAGGAAATGCTGCACGAGCAGTGCCGTCAGATGGTCGCAGCCGACGATCTGGCCCTTTTCGTCCGTCAGCATGCAGCGGTCCGCGTCACCGTCGAAGCACGCCCCAAGCGCCGCGCCGTGGTGACGAACGCCCTCCTGAGTGGGGATCATGTTCTCGGCCACAAGCGGGTTCGGTTCGTGGGCGAACGTGCCGTCGGTTTCGAAGTTGACCCCTACGATCTCGATGCCTTCGAGGTCGCCGAAGACGCGCGGCACCATCTGGCCGGCCATCCCGTTTGACGCGTCGATAAAAACTTTCAGTGGCCGCTTCGCGGTTTGCGGAGGCCGAAAAAAGCGAAGGACGTGGTCGCGGTAGGCATCCCAGAGATTGAGCGATCTGAACGCGCCGGACGGTCCGGCGCTCTCCTGCGATTCAAGCGATTCGGCAATCTGCCGGATCGCCGCCAGGCCGCTGTCGGCACCGATTGGCCGAGCCTGAGGCCCGCTGATCTTGAAACCGTTGTATTGCGGAGGGTTGTGGCTCGCGGTCGTCTGAATCCCGCCCACGGCACTCTGGTGATTGATCGCAAAGTAGACCATCGACGTGTCACACATGCCGAGGTCTGCGACGTCCATCCCCGCGGCCCGAATGCCGTCGCCCAGGGCACGGGCCAGGGACGGGCTGCTGCGGCGCATGTCGCGACCGACGATCACCTCGCCGGGCCGGCCGTCGTTCTGTTCGCGCAGGTAGCGGCCCGTGGCGCAGCCGATCTTCCAGGCGATCGCCTCGTTCAACGCGTCCGGATAGACAGCGCGCACGTCGTAGGCCTTGAAGATCGTTTCCAACATCGAACCCACCCGTTCAGGACCAGAAGAGGCCAAGATGATAGCGGCCGTGCGACCCATCGCCACCGCCGGGCAATTATGTTGGCTAGACCCGGATTTCCCATATGGCGATGAGTTTCTTTTCAGCGCCCGATACGTTCGCCCTAGTAGAATACCGCACATTCTCGCCGGCATCCCACGGATAAGGACAGAACCCAATGGGTGAAGCAGGCAAGGACGCCTTGCGGGTCGGTTTTGACCGCGCGATCAAGCTCTCGTTTCACGGGGC
>CAUZBA010000071.1:0-11269 GCA_963577635.1 Phycisphaerae bacterium | reverse complement strand
TGAGCGTGAACCAAGACAACAATCTTCAGAAAATGAAGAGAAGCCGTTGCTGTGTGTGGGGCGATGGTAGAATCCGAGCCGGTGGCCAGAGGTGTTCATTGGCCAAAGTCCAACTGGGAAATCCCGGCTTAGAGGCACGCAACCTCGATGAGCGATATCTGGATCCTGACCACGGCCATCTTTGCGCCGGTGGCGGCGGGGCTGGCCACGTTGCTGCTGCCGCGGCGCGCCATCGGATGGCGCACGGCTGTTGCCGTGGCCGGGCCGGCGGCGGCCGTGGGGCTGCTGGCGAGCCACGTGGCCGGGCGCGGCGGCGCCATCGGCACGCGGGTCCTGAGTGCCGACTGGATGCCGGCGGTCAAGCTCAACCTAGAACTGAACGCCGACAAGTTGGGACTATTTTTCGCCCTGCTGGTCGCGGTCATCGGGCTGTTGATCACGCTCTACGCCCGGGCCTATTTCGGGCGCGATCGCGACAGCCTGTACCGATTCTTTCCGAGCCTGCACCTTTTCATGACGGCGATGCTGGGTGTGGCCCTCTCCGACGGATTCATGCTCCTGCTGCTGTTCTGGGAGCTGACGTCGATCAGCTCTTTTCTGCTGATCGGTTGGGATCGCGACGACCCCGCGGCGGTCAAGAAAGCGATGCAGGCGTTCATCGTCACCGGCGCCGGGGGCCTTTGCCTCATGGCCGGATTGATTCTTCTGGGCGTTCACACCGGGACTTGGACGTTCAGCGAATTGCTGGCCCACCGCGATGACTTGCAATTCGGGCCGCGCCTGACCGGCGCGTTCGTCCTCATGTTCGTCGGTGCCGCCGCCAAGAGCGCGCAATGGCCGCTGCACTTCTGGCTGCCCGGCGCCATGGCCGCGCCGACGCCCGTCTCCGCGTACTTGCACTCGGCAACGATGGTCAAGGCCGGCGTCTACCTGACCGGCCGGATGTGGCCGATCTTCGCCGTCGCCCTACCGCTGTGGCCGAAGCTGATTGTGCCGATCGGCGCGCTGACGATGGTTTATGGCGCGTTCGTCGCCCTGCAGAAGACCGATCTGAAGCAGATTTTCGCCTACACGACCGTCAGCCAGCTGGGCCTGCTCATGTGCATGTACGGCCTGGGGGCGCTGACTTACACGCAGCCCGGACACGAAGCGGCGCCAAATTTACTCTGGGACGTGTCGCAGATTCTCAACCACGCCCTGTACAAGGCGCCGCTGTTCATCCTTGCCGGGGCGATCGGGCACGTCGCATCAAGGCAACTGCCGGAATTGCGCGGCTTCTTTCACCGCGGCCGAACGCAACGCATCATGGCGCTGGTGCTGATCCTGGCCGCGTACGCGATGGCCGCGGGCCCGTTGACGGTCAGCTTCACAGCCAAGGAGTTCTTCTTCTATCAGATCTGGCACGCCTGCAAGCAGTCCGCCTGGTTCATGCCCCTGGTCGCCGCGGGCGTCGCGACGGGCATGTTCAACGTGGCGATATTCCTGCGGCTCGCCGCCACGCTCCTTTCGCGCGGCGAACCCGAGCATGAGGCAGCCGGCCACGGCAGCGCGGGCCACGATCACGAAACCGGTCTGTGGCCCGCGTTTCTCTGGTTGCCCGGAGCGGTGATCGTTTCGATGCAGTTCGTCGGCGGCATCGTTCCTGGCGCGTTCGAGCAGTTGTTCGGATGGCTGGAGCCGAACAGCGAGAACTACGACTTCCAAGCCTCGGTAGGACACTTTCCGATGACCTGGGACGCCCACCTCGGGGCCCCACTGATCATGAGCCTCGCCGCGATCATTCTGGGCGTGACCCTGGCCCTGGCACCGGTGCTGCGACGCGTGTTCAATGATCCGCACGACCATCTGTACCCGGCGTTCTACAGACTCTGCACCGAGGGCGGTGGCCGGCTGTTCGGACTCGTTCAGACCGGGCACACCCGCACCTACGTGCTGTCGGTGTTTGTCGCGATCGTCGCGGCGTTCGCCTGGTCGATCGATTTCGACTTCGGCGTGTTCGCCGCGCTGCCGTCGCTGGTGCGGTTCGAGGCCGGCACCGCCCTGCTGCCGGGCATCCTGATGAGCAGCCTGGTGTGCGTCACGGCGTTGATGATGCCCTTCGTGCACGACCGGGCCAGCCGCGTGCTGGTCCTGGGCAGCTGCGGGTTCGCGGTGACCGGCATCTACTACCTTTATAAAGCGCCGGATCTGGCCCTGACCCAGATCAGCATCGAGATCGTCTCGCTGATCCTGTTCCTGCTGGTCCTGTCGCTGCTGCCCAAGCGTAGCGAGGGCGTCCCCACGCTTGTCGTGCCCCGCGCCGTGGTCGGGGTCGCCGTCGGCGCGGTCATGTTCTGGCTGACGTTGACCAGCTCCGTCGGCACGAGGCCGACGATGCCCTACCCCCGGGCTACGGACGGCAGGCCAATCGCACACCTCGGCGAATTCTTCGTGCGCAACAGCAACCATGCCGCGGACGCCAACCATTGGACGGCCGGCGCGCCGAGCGGTGTGGTCGTGCGCGGCAGACCCTCGGACGGACACGGCGTCATGCTGCACTCCGGAGGCGGCGGGCGCAACGTGGTGAACGTGATACTCGTCGACGGCCGAGGCTTCGACACGATGGGCGAGATCACGGTGCTCGCCCTTGCGGCAGTCGGTGTGTGGACACTGCTGCGCCGACACGGCCGCCCGCCCGGCCCCGGCCAGACGCCACCCGGCCGCGAACGCGGTGAAGACGACCTGGCCATCGACATCCCCGATCCGCGTGATGAGGTCGACGGCGAAGACCTGACACTGAACCGAATGCTCAACCGCAGCGTGCAATCATGATCCGCACAACGATCCTGCGAACAGCCGCAAAGTTTCTCGTGCCGCTGAGCCTCATGTTCGCAGTGTATATCTATTTCAAAGGGCACCAGACACCCGGCGGCGGTTTCGTCGCGGGCCTGGTGGCATCCGTCGCGCTGGTCGTGCACAGGATGTGCGAGGGACCGGAGAGCCTCAAGCGGATGCTGCCGGTGCGCGAGCGCATCCTTATAGGATGGGGCCTGTTCTTCGCGGTGGGAATCGGCGTGGTCGCCATGGGATTCGGGCTTCCGTTTCTCACCTCCGGCCACGGCCAGTTCGCGCTGCCAGCGCTGGACGGATCGGGCGTCCCCTACCCGCACATCGAGCTGGCCACGGCGATGGTCTTCGACCTGGGCGTGTTCCTGGTCGTCACCGGCGTGGTCGTCGGGATGATCAACGCATTGTCGAGGGAAATGGAATGACCGTTCTGACCGCCATCATGGTGGGCGTCATCTTCGCCGTCTCGGTCTACCTGATGACCGGGCACGAGCTGAAGGGTGTGTGCATGGGCGTCTTTCTTCTGGGTCACGGCGCCAACCTCGCGATCATCAGCTCCAGCCGGTCGCCCCTGGGCAAGCTGCCGCCGGTGCTCGCCGACGGCGTGAACCTCGCCGACCTGGTCGACCCGCTGCCACAGGCTCTGATCCTCACGGCGATCGTCATCGGTTTCGCCGTGCAGGCGTTCCTGTTGACGCTATTGGTGCTCACGTGGCGGCGCAGTCGAACTCTGGAAATGGGCGATCTGGCGATCGAGGAGAGTTATTGATTATCAGCTATTGACCAATAGCTGTTGGCTATTGGGATTCGCGACGACGATTGGTACCGACGACGCATGAACAACCATCTGATCATCCTGTTCGTGCTGCTGCCCATGGGCGCGGGGATCGCAACGCTGCTGCTGCACCGCTGGCCGGCGATTCAACGCGCGATCGGCGGCCTGGTTCTGACTGCGAACGTGGTCCTGGCCGTCATCGCCCTGGGAACGGTCAGCGGCTGGTTCGCATCCGGATCGCAGGACGACGCCGGGCGGATCCTGGTCTCGCAGATGGGCAACTGGCCGGCGCCGTTCGGGATCACGATCGCCGTGGACGGCCTGTCGGCCATCATGCTCGCGGTCGAATCGATCGTCTGCCTTGCGGTGTTCATCTACTGCGTCAGCCAGCTGCCGCACCGCTTCAGTGGCGGCTATTTCCACCCCCTGTACCACCTGCTGATGCTCGGTGTTCAGTGGAGCTTCATCACCGGCGACCTGTTCAACCTGTTCGTCGCGTTCGAGATCATGCTGATGGCCTCTTACGCGATGTTCTGCGTCGGCACGACGGCGGCGCAGATGCGCCAGGCATACAAGTACATCCTTTTGAACCTGGTCGGCTCCACGCTGTTCGTCACATGCGCCGGCATGCTGTACGGGCAGTTGGGCACGCTGAACATGGCCGATATCACGCGAATCGGCATGGCGGGACAACTGCCGCGCGCCGCGGTGCCCGTCGTCGTGATGCTGCTCATCGTTTTCGGATTGAAGACCGCGATCTTTCCCCTCTGGTACTGGCTGCCCGAAACGTATCACACGCTTCCGGCAGCGATCGGAGGCCTGTTCGCGGGGTTGCTGACCAAGGTCGGAGCCTACGCGATGATCCGCGTGTTCGTGATGATGTTCGGCAAGGCGGTCTGGCTTGATGCATCCGGCAATGTAATCGCCTATCCGGTCAACGACGTCGTGGTTCCCGTCCTTCTGGTGGTCGCCGGCATCACGATGTTTCTCGGCGTGCTGGGGGCGGTGTCGATGCACACGGTGCGGCGGATCCTTTCGATCCACATCATCAGCCAGGTCGGGTACATGGTCATGGGAATCGGCATCGCGATGGCCGCCGGCGCTCACAGTCAGGAGCTGGCCCTGGCCGGGGCGATCTTCTTCATCATCCACAACATGGTCGTCAAGTGCTGCCTGTTTCTTTGCGGTGGCCTGATGGTCGAACACGCCGGCGACGACCACCTCGACCGGATCGGCGGCCTGCTCCGCCGCGCGCCCTGGCTGGCCACGCTGTTCCTGATCGCCGCCCTGTCCCTCGCCGGCCTGCCACCGCTCTCCGGCTTCTTCGGCAAGTTTGTCCTGATTCGCGAAGGCTTCAGCGGCGGCTTTTTCCTGGTGAGCATCCTGGCGATCGCCACCAGTCTCCTGACGCTGCTGTCGATGCTGAAAATCTGGAGCTACGGCTTCTGGTCCACGCCGCAGGGACGTCACGTCACACACCCGGACGAACGGCCGCGGACGGCGGGCGGCATAGGCGCCATTGCCCTGCTCGTCGTCTTCGCGATGTCGATGGGCTTCGGCGCCCAGCATTACGTCGGCGTGACCACCGCGGCGGCGCGCACGATCGTCGATCCGAGCCCCTACGTCAGGGCGGTATTGGGACCGCAGCACGTGCCCGTGATCCAGACCGCGCAACGGGCGACCCAAACGCACGCCCAACTCGCGACGGCTGATAAACACGCGGGAGGATCGCGATGAATGCGCTGAGCCTGCTGGCGATCAACGTCCTGCTATCGATCATGTGGATGCTGCTCTGGGGCACGTTCGACATCTATTTTCTCGTGGCGGGTTTCGTCCTCGGGTACCTGCTGCTGGGGCTGATCAGCCGCATGATGGGGGGACAGGACTACGGCACGAAAGGATGGAAGCTGCTGTCGTTCACCGTGTATTTCATCCGGATCCTGGTGAAGGCGAGCCTCCAGGTGGCGTGGGAGATCATCACCCCCGGGTACTCGATGCAGCCGCGCTTCATTCGCTACAGCGTCGCGGGCATGACGCCGCTTCAAGTCACGAGCCTGGCCAACGCAATCACGTTGACGCCGGGCACGCTTGCCGTGGACGTCAGCGACGACGATCAGACACTGTACGTCCACTGCATGTACGCCCGAAACCGGCAGGATGCGATCCGTGAGCTCGACAAGCTGCGCGATCGCATGATGAACGAGGTGTTCGGATGATGGTGACGATTCTTGCCAGCGCGGCTTCGGTCGTGGCGGCCGCGCCGTTGAACGATTCGACGTGGCACGCGAGACTTGTCAGCGTCACGGTGCTGTTCGCGATCGTCGTGATCATTGCGAACATGTTCATATGTCTCTACCGATTACTGCGCGGGCCGCACCTGGTGGATCGTGCCCTCGCGGTGGACGTGATCAGCGTCCAGTTGATCGGCCTGGTGATCCTTCTGACGATTCGCTACGGCACCGTCTGGTTCACCGACGGCGTCATGGTTCTGTCGCTGATCGGGTTCGCCGGAACCGTCGCCATGGCCCAGTACATCGCCCGGCCGCACGTGACCCGCGCCGGTCACGGCGAACCTACGGCAGAACGCGGCCCCGTGACAGACACCGATTCAATCTAGAAAGGACGCGTCGCTGCCCATGCCCCCCGCGATTCAAATGATCATGGACCTATTGACCGTCGGCTTCCTGCTGTTTGGTCTGTTCTTCATGACCGTCGGCGCCCTGGGCATCGTGCGCATGCCGGACGTTTACCACCGTATGCACGCCGCGACCAAGGGCGTCACGCTGGGCATCGTCGGCATGCTGGTTGCCGGGGCCTTTGCCCTGATCATGCAGGAATCGGCGTCGCCGTTCCGCATCGTCACGCTGATCGCCCTGGTCATTCTGTTCCAGTTCGTCGCCAACCCCGTGGGCGCCCACATGCTCGCCAAGGCGGGGCATCTGGACGGTTGTCCCCCGTGGGATAAGACGCTCAGCGACGAGTTGGAAGAGGATCGGGCCGCGTGCGGCACGCGTTAGCGCCGTTTCCATTCAGTAGGTTCGGTTTAACGGGAAAGCACCCTCACCCCGGCCCTCTCCCGGAGGGAGAGAGAGCGGAGGCTCAATTGCTTTGGGGCGCCCTCCTTCGCTTGAGGTGACGTAGTTCAGGTCCCCTCCGGGAGGGAGAAGGGACAGCAGTCGCGCGTAGCTTGTGCCGCACGCCCCCTCTCCCTCTGGGAGAGGGGCGGGGTGAGGGAAGTCAGGGAGTCATTGACGGCCCCGAACGCGCGCCACCCATGTCTCCGGTCTGTACAAGAGAAGGGGCGTTCGACTGGTTGCTGACGCGGAACTTGCTGATTGGATACGGCACTGTTGTGGGGCGGTCACCCGGCCGCAACACTCCGCGGAAACATCAGCGGAAAGCCACTCTAGAATGGGGTAATGGTCGACGAAGAAATTCGATGGAATCTGCACCCCGCGGCGGTGATTCTGTCGTTGGCCGCGGTATTCGTGCTTGACCTCATGATCGGGTCGGACGTGATCGTCGCGATCGCCTACGTCGGCACGGTCCTGGCCTGCCTCTGGTGCAATCGCCGCCATGGCGCGATCGTGACCGCCTCGGGCGCAACAGTATTCACGGTCCTCGCGGCGATCCTTTCGAACGCCCCCGGTCTGAGGGGTCCCGTCCTGGCAAATCTGGTTCTGGCGATCCTGGCGATCTGGGCCTCGGTCGCACGAGCATCTGGTTCCGGGACGGCGCATCGAATCGGATTCGCGGTTCATTCGGCATTGGCGAGGACGGCAACGTACGCGACGAGTGCATTCGCCGGATCGTCTTGTCCGCCGACTC
The DNA here is from genome assembly GCA_963577635.1 of Phycisphaerae bacterium. Lineage (GTDB taxonomy): Bacteria > Planctomycetota > Phycisphaerae > Phycisphaerales > Phycisphaeraceae > CAUZBA01. Next base: position 3,840 of record CAUZBA010000071.1, on the reverse strand, counting down.
CGAGATCTACCTGGTCCTGAACCGCAAGGCCAATGTCTGGCATTGCCGTTGCGCGACGATCGTGGCGCCGAAGTCGGACGGGGCGACCACGCGGTCGCTCCCCTGTGGGACGGAAGTGCGGTCATTGGTGTTGTCACTTGCGACAACCTGATGGACGGCGCGCGATTGGACGAACATCGGCTTCGGTTGCTTGAGCTTTACGCCGGCACCCTTGGACATCTGTGCTCCAGGCAAGGGTCGACCGAGGCGCTCGAACGCAGCGAGAAGCGCCTGCGCCTCGTGACGGATGCCCTTCCCGTCTGCATCACTTACATCGACGCAGATCATCGTTATCGCTTTCTCAACGAGACGGGCGCCCGCTGGTTCGGCACATCGCGCGACAAGGTGATCCGTGTCCACGTTCGCGACGTTATCGGTGCCGGCGCTTACGAAAAGTTGCGCGAATCTCTCGAAACGGCACTCGCCGGTGGCGATGTGGACATGGAAACTGAAATAACAGTGCAAACCCGCGGACAGCGATTCGTCCGCGCCCTGTTCGTTCCCGACCGGACCGTCGAAGGGTCCAGCACGGGTGTTTACAGCCTGCTGCTGGACATCACCCACCGCAAGCAGGCCGATCAGGCCCGGGCACAGCTCGCGGCGATCGTCGAGGCATCGGACGACGCCGTCATCAGCACCAGGATCGACGGGCACATCCTCACCTGGAACGCCGGCGCCGAGCGGATCTTTGGATACCACGCCAATGAAGCGATCGGCCGTGACATCAGCATCCTGTTTCCCGCCGAATTCGATGGCCAGTTCGCGAAGCTTGTTGAACGGTTTCTACAGGGCGAGCACATCGAGAGCTTCGAGACCGTGCGAAATCGCAAAGACGGTCGATCCTTCGATGCCTCCGTTACGGTGTCTGCTCATTGCGACAACCGCGGCCCGCTGATCGGCGTCTCGGCGGTGGTCCGCGACATCACGGACCGCAAGCGGTCCGAAAAGCAGATGGCCCGACATCGCGAGCAGTTGCGGTCCCTGACTTCAGAATTGACCCTGGCCGAGGAGCGTGAGCGCCGCAGTCTTGCCCTGAACCTGCACGACGACCTGGGCCAGACGCTCGCGGTGGCGAAGATGAGGCTCGATCTTCTGGTCGACGCCGACGGCCCGGCCTCCTACGAACCGTTAAGACCAATCGTCGCACTCATCGATGCCGCCCATCGCGCCGTGCGCACGCTGGCCTTTCAGATCAGCCCGCCGGTGCTGCACGACCTGGGTTTTAACGCGGCACTGGACTGGCTGGTCGACCACTTCAAGGAACATCATGAACTCGACATCACCTTCGACGGCGACAAACGGTTGGACCCCATGGACGAGCGGATGCGCGTGGTGCTGTTTCGTTCCGTCCGGGAGCTGTTGATCAACGTGGCCAAGCACGCGTAGACCACCGAAGCACAGTTGACCTGCCGGCGACGTGGCGGGGCGCTTCGGATTGTCGTGGCCGACGACGGAACGGATTCGACGGTGGCACCGACTCCATCGGTGACGGGACGAACGGGTTTGGCCTGTTCAGCATCAGAGAGAGACTCGGGTACCTGGGCGGCACCATGCAGATTCGCACGGCGCCCGGATCAGGCACGACCGTGGTGATGCACGTCCCCATGGACCCCGCTACGCAGGAGCAGGAGGCGAATCCTGCCGCACGCGTGAGCCGGGACGCATGAGCCCGGACGCGTGAGCCCGGAGGGCGAGCGCCGTCGCGAGCGAAGAGCGAGCGACGGAAACCATCACAATCCGGCGCTGAACATAGAATCCATCCCCAGTTCTCTGAGGCAAGTCCGGATTCAGCGCCTTAAGTGAAGAGCGAGCGACGGAATGTATTGTCCCCCTGTCGAGCGACGGAACGCCTTGACCCCGTGGCGAGTGACGGAATCCCCTCCTCTTCTTTCTGTTGAGTGACGGAATGCCTTCTCCCTGCCAAGCGGCGGAAACAACCGCCGTCACCGACCCGACCGGCCGGCGCCACCCGGCCGTGGTGCTGCTCGCCCTGGCCGCGCCGGTCATTGCGACGAACATCTCGCGCACCGTGATGAGCTTCGCCGACTTCGTCATGGTCTCGCGCCTCGGGACCGAAGCCCAGGCGGCGATCATGCCCGCCGGAATCCTGCTGTTCTGCGCCATCGGCTTCGGCATGGGGCTGATGTCGGTCGTCAACACATACGTCTCGCAGTCGCTGGGACGCGGCCGTCACGCCGAATGCTCGGCCTATGCCTGGCAGGGCGTGATCCTGAGCATCGGGCTCGGCGTGGTGACGCTGCCCGCCATCGCGCTGGTCGACCCGTTTTTTCGCCTGGCGGATCATGGCGACGCGGTGGCCGCGATGGAGGTGACTTACGTCCGAATCGGGATCTTCGGCATCGGTCCGACGGTCGCGGCCGTGGCCCTTTCAAACTTCTTCATCGGCGTCCACCGCCCGGCCGTCGGCTTCTTCGCGGCGCTGGTAAGCAATGTCTTCAACGTGGCGGGCAACTACGCACTGATCTTCGGGCACTGGGGATTGCCGCCCATGGGGATCGCGGGGGCGGCATGGGCGACGCTCGCGGCCTCGATACTCAACGTACTGATTCTTCTCATCTGGATGCTGCGCCCCTGGTATGCCCGGACCTTTCATACGCGGAAAACCTGGCGTCCCAGCTCGCGTCGCATCGGCCGGATCCTGCGCATCGGATTCGCGCCCGGTGTCACGTTCTTCTTCGACATCGTCTCGTGGGCCGTGTTCACCATCTTCCTGGTGGGTCGGTTCGGGACGGTGCAACTGGCGGCGAACAACATCTGCTTCAAGATCCTGGAGATCTCGTTCATGCCCGCCGTGGGAATGGGCATGGCGCTCACCGCGTCGGTGGGCAAGTCGATCGGGATGCAGCGTACCGATCTGGCAAGGCGCTACGTGCGATGGGGCGTTGCTTTTGCCGTGGGCTACATGGGCCTGATGGGACTGGTCATGGCATTGCTGCGCCACGAATTGCCGGGGCTCCTGATCGCCGACGGCGAACCGCTGCGCGCCGAGGTGATCCGCTGGGCGGCGCCGATGATGCTGTTCTGCGCCGTCTTTCAGATCTTCGACGCGCTATCCATCAGCTACAACGGCGCCCTACGCGGCGCCGGCGACACGACCTGGACGGCCGTGGCCTGGATCGCCAGCGCCACGTTGCTGATGATCGGCGGCGGCCTGCTGGTGAGCCATCTCATGCCTCACTGGGCCAGCACCGGCCTGTGGGGCGCCGCGACGGCGCACGTGGCCGCGATCGGGATCGCCTTTGCGCTGCGCTACCGGTATGGGCCGTGGGAGAGGATTGATGTGTTTGGGGGGAATTCGAATCAGGGCGAGCCGCGGGCGTGAGCCCGCGGCTCAGGTCAACGGACCGGTCGCTGCAAGCGTGCCAGGCCCATGGCTGAAACGCAACGCGTTGCAGTTCATTAGGCCAAGCGTCAAGTTGCACGGGCTGCAGGGCGTTGCCCTGCAGCCATGGGGTTAATTTTCAGACGGTGATCCGTTTCCGTTCCCCTGCCCGTGCGTGAGAAAGAACTCCACCTGCGGATAGTAGTTCCGCTCGGTCTGCGTGTAGCGGCCGGAATAGCTCTCGCTCAGAAAGCTCAGGTCGGCGGCTCGGGCCACCTCGATAAAACGTCTGCCGGCGATGCGCAGGTCGTCGGGGATCGGCACGGACATGTCGACGATCGACACTTCCTTCCAGATGCCCGCGGCATAGTTCGGCTTGAAGACCCGAACGGCGATGGTGTGATCTCCGGGGGCGAGCTTCCTGCCCAGCGGGATGAAGAAGCTCTGACACCACATAG
>CAUZBA010000070.1:0-11269 GCA_963577635.1 Phycisphaerae bacterium | reverse complement strand
ACGGGAAGCCGCGCTGCCGTGAGAGCGAAACGATTTTCTGGATTGCATCACGATGCGCCCGGCCGTAGCGCCAGCCGCGATAATTGATCGTCGAGCGCATCGCGGCGGTCAACGATTTGGCGAACAACCGTCGCGTGCCCCCGGGTTTGCGATGCGACATGCGCAACCCCGTTGTCGTGTAGCTGTTGGGCTTGCCGTCGATCATGCGGCGCACCAGCTTGATCGAGTCGGAGGTGACATCTCTGCCCAGCAGCATCGAAGCGTGGTCGAAGAAGCGGTTTCGTTCCGGATTAAATCGCGAATGGCTGAACTCGATCGAGCCGGTTCTCCGGGCGGCCAGAGCCCGTGCCGGGGTGTAGTCCAGCGGATCGAACTGCTCGTCGTAATGGCGCAGTTGATTGAAGCCGAAGAAATCCAGGCAGATGATCGCGTGTTGCAGCCGGTTGTGCCGGGCGGCGTATTCGAGCTGAAGGGCCAGTTCCGAGACGTTGTACCGGTTGAGCCCGAGATTGAAGACGCGCTGTCCCGCCAAGCCCGGGTGGCCGGGGTCGAGCGCCGTTTCGCAACGCGAGGAACCCATGAGGACAACCTGCCAGTCGCCGCGCTCGAGCAGGATCGCCTTGGACCGCCGGCCGCGCGTCCTGCGGTGGGCCTCGAACATCGTCAGCGACACATCCTGATACGCCCGATACGGGTCCACCAGGACATTCATCGCGGCCACCGCCGCCGGAAGAATCGCCAGCGTGAGGGCCATTGCCAGAAGGTGTTTGCGCGATCGGCGTTTCATTTGGACTCCGGTCGTCCAAGGTGCGTCCCTATGAAGCATCGAAACGAGGAGCTACGAAGCGACGAAGTGACGGAGCGACGGAGGGGCCGCCGCGACTGTTGTCGCAAGGGAAGAGGGCGCGGCAACGGAATGCCTTGTCGAAACTGAGAGAAATAACCGAAAGCGCAGAAAGCAAACCCGAAGTGGACCGGCGCGCATACCACCACCCTTTGTCGCTTCCCCTCCCGTCGCTCCGTCGCTTGCTTCATTGCGTGGCGTTCCGCGTCAAAATTGATAGTAGATAAACTCACTGCGCTCCGAAACAACATGCCAGATCGTGTAGAGAAGCAGCGCCGACGTCGCGCAGGCGAGGGCGGGGTTGGGGCGCCACGACCAGGCGGACTTCCGATTGGGGCACCCGACGTGTTCGCTGTAGCCCATCGCGGGTCGGAAGCGGCCCATGAGTTGCTGCGTGTTGGGCATGAGCCAGACGAGCACGGGCAGGAGCACGATCCAGATCGACGCGTTGTGGATGTCCAGCCGCGTCTGCCACTCGAAGCCGGCGCCGCCGAACATGGCCGACAGCATGCGGCTTGCGGCTTCGAAGCTCGCGGCCCGGAAGAAGACCCACGCGATCAGGACGGCGAGGAAGGTCACCGCGGTGGAGGCGATCCGCCCGGCAACGGTCGAGGTTAGTCGCTCGCCGCGCGCGGCATGCCAGCCGTGATTGATCATCAGGTACAGACCGTGCAGCGCCCCCCAGACGACGAAGGTCCACCCGGCGCCGTGCCAGAGACCGCCGAGCAGCATGGTCACCATGAGGTTGGCGTATCGCCGAGACCGGCCGCGCCGATTGCCGCCGAGCGGTATGTAAAGGTAGTCGCGCAGGAACCGCGAGAGGGTGATGTGCCATCGACGCCAAAAGTCGATGATGCTGGCGGCCTTGTACGGCGAGAAGAAATTGAGCGGCAGTCTGATGCCGAACATCCGTCCCAGGCCGATGGCCATGTCGGAGTACCCGGAAAAGTCAAAGTAGATCTGGAAGCTGTAGCCGAGCACCGCCGCCCACGCCTCAAGCACGGTTGGTGTCTGACCACTGTGCGCCAGCTCGAAGATCGGCGTCGACCAGGTGGCGCAGGTGTCGGCGATCAGGACCTTCTTGGCCAGGCCCAGCGTGAACATCGTGAGGCCGATCGACATGTCACTGCTGTTCATGCGGTAGCGGTGCCGGCGCGTGAACTGCGGCATCATTTCTCGCTGCAGCACGATCGGCCCCGCGATGAGCTGGGGAAAGAACGTGACAAACAGGCAGTAGTCGAGAAACCGCGTGGCCCGGGCCTGGTGGAGATAGACGTCGACCAGGTACGCGATCTGCTGGAACGTGAAGAACGAGATGGCCAGGGGAAGAACAATCGGCGGAAGGTCGATCCGAGTGCCCAGCACCCCGTCAGCCGTGGCCGCCAGAAACGCGGCGTACTTGAAATAGGCCAGCAGCCCAAGATTGATCGTGATGCCCGCGGCCAGTACGAGCCTGCGGCCCGCCGCGCCGCTCGTCGTCGACAGGACTCTGCCCAATCCGAAGTTGACCACGATGGAAATGAGAATCAGCGCCAGGTAGATCCACTTCCACCAGCCGTAATAGAACAGCGACGCCATGACCAGCCAGGCGATGGCGACACGACGATCGGCGAAACGAGACAGCGCCGCGTAACCGATCAACACCAGCGGGAGGAACACGAAGATGAAAGGTGTCGAGTTAAAAAGCATGAAGAATTAAAAGGATAACAGGACAGAGAGAGCAGGAAAGCAAGAGAGCGAGAGAGCAGAAAATCGAGGAGTCGGACTGCTTTGATGTCTTCTCAATTTCCTGATTTCCTGCTCTTCCGCTCTCTTGCTCTAACCATTCTGTCGATCCTGTGATCCTGTCAAATCCGGATCGGTTATTCTGTATATCATGAGTGCCGCCGACAGCATCGACATGGAAGTGCGCGTTCGCTACAACGAATGCGATCCGATGGGCGTTGCTCACCACACGGCTTACCCGACGTGGCTCGAAATGGCACGCACGGAACTGCTCCGCAAGAACGGCAGGGCGTATCGCGACCTGGAAGCCGAGGGCGTGCTGTTCGTGATCGTGCAATTGAATATGAAGTATCACAGGCCGGCGCGGTACGACGACGTGCTATGCATCCACGCCGAAGCAACGCCGGCCGGCCGCGCCCGGATCGCCCACGAGTACGCGGTATATCGGGACGAACAGCTTCTCGCCGAGGCGAAGACCACGATGGTGTGCGTCGATCGAGACGGCCGGCCCCAGCGCATCCCGGACCGGATTTCCGGGTGATCGTCGCTCGAATCGTGTCGTGTGCTGAAGGGCTCTAGCGTTGAGCCGTTGACGCATCGAATGGGAAGGTACTGATCGTTGCACTGACGGGCATCGTCATCGCATTGATGTCCCTGGTCGGCGCGGCGAAGCCCGCGTGGCTCGTCGGGATCATTTCGATCTGGAGCGGGCCGACGCGCTTCGGCATCGCGGTTGTCGCGCGTCTTATCAACGGCATCGTGTTTATTCTCGCGTCACCGGACTTCAGATTTCCCATCCTCGTTCACGTCATCGGCATCGTCGCGCTGGTCGTGGTGCTGGTGATCGTGGGGCCGAGGCGCCTGGACCGGTTTATCCTCTGGATGCTCATGCGCCCGCATTCGTTCATCCGGGCGTGGTGCCTCTTCGGTTTCGCCTTCGGCGTGCTGATCAATTACGCGGGGCGGTGAGCGAGCCCGAGCCAAGTCGTAAGCGGCACACCACTTTCCATGGCCGGCGGCGGATGCGCGCGCCGGTCGATCCACGCGCGTTGCGCGCCTATAGCTAGATCCTGTTGCCTGACCGCAGGGCAACAGGATCTAGTTATGGTTGGTGCGGGCGGTGGTGCGCGTGATGCAAGGGATCATGCGCGTTTTTCCCTTTATTTCGAGTCGATCGATCTTATGTTAGCAATTGTGGCGTAGTCTGGACGGTTCGCGGGCGCACGATCTCGCTTGGATGGACAGCCACGGGTTGAGGAGCTTAGGTCGCCGTCAATGTCGAGCCAGAATCAGGACGTTGTGCGTGAAGATCGTCGCCCCAACGGTACTGACGTAGTGCTCCCATCCCTTGTTGACACAGCGGAACAAGCCAAGAATCCGCTTCAGGCATGAAATGCTTCCCTCGACACCGGCCCTGAACCGTTGGGCGAAGCGAAAGTCAGGATCGGATTCACGCAACGCTTCTTCCTCGGTACGTTTGCCTTTCTTGACAATCGACACGATGTCGATCTTCTTGCCGAGCTGCTCGATCGTTCCCATGTCCTTGTAGTATCCTTTGTCTGCAGCGATGCTTTCTGGATAATAACCGACAGTTCTTTGTGACGAGCCAATGCCGGTTTGACAAGTTCATTCTCGTTGGGTTTATTTTAAAAGACGTCGTAGTCGGTAATGAACTTGCTCCCGACCTGCTGGATTTGAATCATGTGTCCGCACTCCACTGGCTTGGCAGCCTTCCCTCGGATGAGCAGTTCGGTATGAGGTTCAAAGATGCTCAAGAGTTTCTGATCATTCGGAACCTGTTCCCCATCCAGGACTCGGCGCGAAGCCTGGTCGATGACTCGAAGCCCCAGTCGACGGTAGTCGGAGATTCCGTCCGCCAGTGTCCATTCCAGGTCGGTCGGACGCCGTTTGATGTTCTTGCAGATCTGGTCAGCCCATTGGCAGATGCCGGTCGCCTGCGCAATAAGCCTTTTATGGAATGGTTTTAGAACTTCGTGCGATCCGGGATTTTTCGAAGCCTTGCAAGAGATTGTTGTGTGCAGCCTCTTGACCCTCTTCAAATGAAGTCGACGATTACCCACGCAGCTCGGATAGATGTCACGCGTTTGCTCGATGAGCCTGCCGAGGACGCGGCACGTATTCCACAGCAGCGAAGAATCCGTCGGCCAGTGAATATTTGTCTCAACGGCGGTCGTATCCATTCGCAGTTGATCCCCTTCGATCAACTCGTTGCGGACTGCGTATCGAGCCAGCGTTTCGTTGACTCTGTGCCAGGTCCGTGGTGTGATGCGGTTCTTGAGCCTGCACAGGGTCGTGAAGTCCATCATCGGCCCATTGCAAATGCGGACGAACTGCCTCAGGAAATAGCTGTCATCGATTCGGATAGCCGTTTCCCGCGGGGAGCGGTCTTCAATGATTTGGCAGATCACAATCCGCAGCACGTTATCCGACGTGTACGTGAATGTGCCCCCTTTACCGTCTAGCGTCGTTGCAAAATCAAGCTCGTCCTTCACGTCCTCGTGTACCAGACCCAAGATTCTGGGATTCTCGTCAAGAGTTGTCGATACCGCTTCGTACTTCTGGTAGTATTCGTTCGTCACCCGGAGATTCGATGGGTGAAAGTTGAATTCGGACTGCCGATTGATCTTGGATCGCATAGCGGTCCTCCTTGCCACGAACTTGTTGCACCAACAGTAAGAACGTGGAATCAGAGAGGTCCGCTATGCTCTTCTGTTAAAATCTCACTATTTTTATAGACTTTGCTAACATTAGATCCTGTTGCCCTGCGGCCAGGAAACAGGATCTAGCTATCAGCCAATCGCTATTTGTTAATTACTATTTCCCTTGATGCGCCATGCCGATTGAATGGCGTTTTGAATGCCTACAGGCGCACGTCCGCCAGACCTTCCCATCGGTGTTCGCCGATGGCATCGATCACCCGTTGCGCAACTTCCACCGCGGCGTAACCCGCCTGGGCATCCACGACGGGCGGACGCTTTTGCTGGACGGCTTGAATGAAGCTGGTCAGTTGTGCCGTCAACGGATCGTGCCCGTCGCCGTCCCCGTCCATTTGCAACTGCTCAACTTGTACGAGCTTCTCATAGTCAAGATCGGACAGGTCTGCACCGGACGCGACCTGTTCGCGGACCTGGCGCAACGCCGCATCATTGTCGGACTTGCGAATTATCACACCGCTGCGTTTCTGGTAGTCGAGGCTGACATATGCATGCTCGCTGAAGACGCGCATCTTTCGCTCGGTCTTCAGCGCCAGGCGGCTTGAGGTCAGGTTGGCCACGCAGCCACACTCGAACACCAGACGTGCATTGGCCACGTCCTCGCCCTCACCGAGCACCGCGATACCCGTGGCATCAACACGCCGCACTTTCGAATCGGCGAGCATCAGCACGATGTCGAGATCGTGGATCATCATGTCCATGACCACGCCGATGTCCAGCGACCGGAAGGCCATTGGACTCACGCGATGCACCTCGACAAATCGGGGTTTGAGGGACATCGCGGCGATCGCCTGCACGGCCGGATTGAACCGCTCGGTGTGCCCGACCTGAAGGATCGACCCATGCTCCGCGGCCACAGCGCCGAGGGCTCTGGCCTCGGAAACCGAAGCCGCCAGCGGTTTTTCAACCAGGCACGCGATGCGCCGGCACAGCAGCGGCGTCGCGGCCGCGCGGTGTGCGGCGGTGGGAACGGCCACACTCGCAGCCTGCAATCCGGGGTGCTTGTCAAGAAGCTGGGCCACGTCGGTGAACGCGTCGCACCGGTACTGGTCCGCAACGGTCGCGGCGCGCTCGGCATCCCGGTCGACCACGGCAACGAGGTTTGCCCCTTCCACGGCGCCGTAGACCCGGGCGTGGGCGGTGCCCATGTGACCCACGCCGATGACCGCGACGTCCACATCGTTCGGTTCTGCTGGCATCGCCGATATGGTACCTGATGACGCCGGCTCGTGAGCCAACCGCGCGCATCGAGAGTTGAACCCACTCCAAAACCACTACGCGGTGCGCCATGTGGCGCATTGGCAAAGAGCCTAAGATGCTGCAAGTGGCCAGTTCAAAGCAGAAACCGACGCCGGTGACGCAACGCCCCGTGGTGGGCATCACCATGGGCGACCCGGCCGGAATCGGTCCGGAAGTTGTCGTCAAGGCGCTTGCCGACCCAAAGATTCGAGGCCTCGCGCGCTTCGTGATTTACGGCATGAATGAGTTGATGAGCTACGCGGCCGACCTTGCGGAGATAGACACGTTCTGGTGGCGCCTGCAGCACGATTCGCCGCGTGCCGGATACGATCTGGTCCACGAAGCCGTCGTCCTCGACTACGACGAGTATTCGATCCTCGGCCCGGCCGTGCACCGACCGACGAAACAGGGCGGCCAGGCCTCATTGCGTTTTCTGGACGATGCGATCGCTGCTGCCATGCGGCCCAGATCGGCACCCGGTGCCATTGACGCCATCGTCACCGGACCGATTTGCAAGGAATCCTGGGCGCTAACCGGTTGCCGGCTTCCCGGGCATACGGAGTTGCTGGCGGCTCGCACCAAGAGCAAGCGTGTCGCCATGATGTTTGTGGCGCCGCAACTGCGCGTCGTCCTTGCAACCGTGCACGTGCCGCTCATGGATGTGCGCAACCTGTTCACGATCGGCCGTATCTTCGATCCGATCGACCTGGGCCACGAGGCGTGCGTCCGCCTGGGCGTGTCCCAACCGCGTATCGCGGTCTGTGGCCTGAATCCCCACGCATCCGAAAACGGTCAGTTTGGCGACGAGGAACGCCGCGTGATCCGGCCGGCGATCGAGATGGCCATGAACCAGGGCTTGGACGTGGCCGGCCCATTCGCGGCCGACACGGTGTTCCGCGATGCCCTGGCCGGAAAGTACGATCTGGTAGTGGCCATGTACCACGATCAGGGCCTCATCCCGGTCAAGCTCGTGGCGTTCGATGATGCGGTCAACATCACACTCGGTTTACCGATCCTGCGTACGAGCCCCGACCACGGCACCGCCTTCGATATCGTCGGGCAGAACCGCGCCAATCCCGGCAGCATGAAGTCCGCGATCCGTCTGGCGGTTCATCTTGCGAGTGAAGCCCGATGCCGGGAGGCGTCAAGTCAGCGCAAGCAGTGAGCGACGGAATGCCTTTTCCCCCTGTCGAGCGACGGAATCCCGCAGGGTCGAGATGATCGGTTGCGTTGCTTGGGCAATAGAAAAAATCTAGCTTTTCTCTATTTCTTGTTTGGGACGACGAGGTCACCCGCCCTCGCCGTTCACCGATCTTGCACTCGGGCCATTTTGATCCGATCGGCCTCGAGTTGGGCCTCATTGCGCAGGTAGATGCGCATCTTGTCATTCTTGTCGCGCTCGATTGTCCGCTCCATGAGCGAGTTGCTCTTCAGGTCAAGGTACAGCATTCGCACGGTGCTGCGCTCCGCGTTGATGATCGACGGCACGCTGGATTCGATGTCTACGACAATCGCGCCGAGGTCGTCGGAAAGGTTAATAATCCGCCTCAGGTCGACTGCCACGAACTCATGCTGTCCGCCGATCGGCTCGCCGGCCCGAACGGGCGCTTCCAAACGCTGCCAGCCGCCACCGAACCTTCGGTAAAGTTCAACGATACCCCCTTTGTCGCGCTTGCCGTCGTCGACAAGGAAGAAATAGGTCTTACGGAAGGTAGACACCTCTTTGGTCCACGCGCTGGCCTCCGATTCCAGGGAATGCTGCTCGGTCAGCGGCTCCTGCGCTTCGATGACGCGCGTTCGCTTGTGGAACGGGTTGCGCACGGCCACCCGGAGCCTGTATCGGTAAGTCCTGCCGGGTTGCACCGTCATGTCGTGGGCCCACACTACAATCGGCTCGATGCGCTGTTCTTCGAGGTCGCCGTCGGCAAGGTTCGTCCGCTGATCCATGTTGCCCCCGAAAGGCCGTCGCTGTAGCTGGCGACCGAGATTCAGCCCCGGTCGTAGGACGTTGGCGCTTGGTTGGGGTAACATCGGCACCCCGCTGGGAAGGCCGGAACTCATACGGCCTGCCATGGGGTCCCTCGGCATGCCTGTCGGCGCGCGAAAAATTTTCTGCGCCGAGCTACCGAACGGGAGCCGGTTGCCGGGACGGCCCGCGGTCCCCGGTTCGCCTGTTCCGTCTTCGGGGCCGAGTTGCTCGACATGGCCCAACAGCACGTCGCGGTCATAGTACAGGTCATCGAGTTCGTTCTGCAGATTCTGCTGCTGGGCGGTCAGCGACTGTGTCGTTGAGGGAGCCGGTCCGGATCTGCCACGAGCACCCGGAGCGCGCATGCCGGGCTGGGCGGGCTGCCGACCTCCCGGCACGTTGCCGAAGCTCGCAGGGTCTCTGCGGGGAGGCGTTCGCCGCACTTCCCGCTCGGGGCCATCGCTCCGTGCCGCCTCCTCGCGTTGCGTCAGCTTGTCCAACCGCTCGCGCAGCTTGAACAGCCGATTTTCTCGATCGGTGATCTTCCTGTTCAGACTCTGCAGTTCCAGGTCCTCTTCCGGGGTTCGAGGTTTCTGCTGTTCGTCCGGCGGCAACCACATGTTCGTGACGGGAGCGAACATGGCTCGGCAGACCTGCTCCTGAATCGCGGGGTCTTCGATCTGACCGATCAACATGCCGCCGTCAACGCCTTCGGGAATCTTGCGGAGATTCCACGCGCCAGGCAGAGGGTCGATCCGCGCGACCGTGTCCTGCTGCCACGCGCCGTCCCTGACGGCGCCCCACGAGCCGGTCTTTGGATCCCTGACCTGCCGTTCGAGAATCACGTCCGTGAGCCCCGCCATCCCCCGATACCAGTTCTCAGGAATGGGTTTCTTGACGCCGCGTTTCTGCAATCGTTTCACCCATGCTTCCCAATCGAATTCCCCCATCACGCTGATGGCCTCGAAATCGCGTGGGAGATCCGCGGAGACCAGTTGGACAAACTTGTCGGCAACGAGCTTCCCGTGTTGACGTCCGCCGAGTGGATGCTCGCCGTCGTCCATGATCGCGCCGTCCTGGGTGAAGATGGAAATGAGTTGTTCGTGCTGACGCAGTACGTACAGTCCGCTGCGAGCCATCAACTCCGCAGGCGCCGGCGGAACGGCCACGGCGTATTCAAAAAGAGTATTCGGCAACCCCTCCCAAACGGCGGCGGGCAGCCCCTGCCGGTGGCCCGATGGCACGTCCAGCGGGGCCAGCGGGACGCCGCCCTGATCACGGGCGAGGAACTGGTCGGTGTAACCCCTGACGGAGATCTTCAACTCGTGTGGGACTTCGGGGTTGACCAGCATCTGGTCAAGTTGCCGCGCCGGTTGCTGCACTGCTTTTACGATCTCGTCCGGCGATATCTCTTCGTTGCCGACCATGATCCCGTGCGGGTTGCCGACCACGAACAGCCACACCACCACCAACGCGGTACAGGCGCCGGCTGCGAGGATGATCTTTTCGACGTGTCTCTCAATGAAGTTGGTGTTCTTCAGTTTCATGGTTGGTCGTACTCCGGTTGATCCGCGCCGTCCGGTGCCGGAATGGGTTTCGGTGCGATCAGAACTCGCTATTGACCTGCCGGGTCGTCCGGGTCCCCACGCGGGGGTTCAATTTCAGCAGCGCTCGCACACTTTCCGGCATGAGGCCCATATCGAACGGCTCACCGAGCCGCTCGGCCTCGTCCCTGTCCCAGTGACCGGCCGTCCATCGTCGCAGCCATAGTGATTCGATCACGATCGTCAATTGCACCGCATCATGCGGACCGTAGAAGAAGTGCCCGTCCCCGGTGCCCCGCAGGTGCTCAAATTCATCCACATCGTTGACGGCGACCAGCAGGACCGTCATGAAGTTAACTCTGGAAACGTTGTCGAGAAACTGCCCGATTCGCTTGGAGTCGACGATCACCGTCACGACCGTGTGGCGCACGTCGTAGAGCGCGTTGCTCTGTCTCCCGGTCAGGGACAGTTCGTAGTTCTCCTCGATGCTGCCAACGGGCGCACCGATCTGCTCCTCATCCTCGGTGGATTCGGTGTCCTGTTGCATTTCGGCACCATACGATGGCGTTCCACTGGGGAAATTCCCCGGCCGCATTCCCATGGGATCGGGCGTGCGCGTACGGATGCCTCCGGCAGCGCCGCGACTGCGAACGGCACCGGAGAACGAAGGCGTGCCGCCGCGGCCCTCATCGGACATGCCGTTAGCGCCGTAACGCGTGGCATCGAATTCCCTAACCGCACCCTCCGTATTGATTCCTACGTAACCCGGTTCGATCACAATCTGAACCAGCCGTTTGACCGGCGCAGCCAGGACGTTCTCGGCGCCGTGATTGGTCATGGCGATCGCTTCGACAATGTCCTGCTGGATCCACAGGTCGAGTTGACCCTCCCATAGCTGTTCCAGAGTGGGCTTGTCGCCGCCGTGAACCCAATCGCCCACATGGAACGACGCGCGACCTGCAGGTTCGCGTCCCCCTTCCCGGTCGTTTCGCGATGCGTGGACGTACATCTGGATATTCTTGGCGTGCTCGTGGAGCAACCCCAACAGGACCTGCCGTTTTTCGTCGAACAGTTCCCGTTCGTCTTCCGCGTCCAGCATCGTGTTGCCCATCACGGCATGATGCCGCTTGTCGAAGTCCTCTGCGATCTGTTCCAGTTCCATCTGGATTTTTGTCGACGACAACGGTCGGCCGCCATTCAAGCGCGGGGTCGT
>CAUZBA010000069.1:0-11302 GCA_963577635.1 Phycisphaerae bacterium | reverse complement strand
TCCACGGTGTCTTCACAGATCAGACGGTAGGCGAAGACATGCTGGGTCTGGCCGATTCGGTGGGCTCGGTCGATGGCTTGAATCTCGACCGCGGGATTCCACCACGGGTCGAGAATGAACACGTAGTTCGCCGCGGTCAGGTTGAGGCCCAGCCCGCCCGCTTTGAGGCTGATCAGGAATACCGGGCAGTTCGGATCCTCCTGGAAGTGGTTGATCCGCTTCCTGCGATTGCGCGTCTGGCCGTCGAGATATTCGTATTTCATACCGTCGCGGTCGAGGCGTTTGCGCACTAGGGCCAGCATCGACGTGAACTGGCTGAACACCAGCGCCTTGTGACCTTCATCCACGAGCTGCTCGAGGTGTTCGAGCAGCACTTCCATCTTGGCGCTGGGGTCGTCCGCACGCTTTGGATCGATCAGGCCCGGGTGGCACGACGCCTGTCTCAGACGCAGCAGCGCCTCGAGCACCATGAAAGCGCTCGACCCCAGACCGCGCCCCGGCGTCGCGGTCACCTGGCGCAAAAGCGTGTCCTGGTAGTACTGCAGAAGCTGGTCGTAGACCTTGCGCTGCGGCGCTTCCATCGTGCACAGCAGGGTCTGATCGGTCTTCTCGGGCAGTTCGTTGAGCACCTGGCGCTTCGTGCGCCGAAGGATGAAGGGGCGCAGGGCCCGACCGGCCTGAGAGGCGACGTCGACGGACTGCAGGCTTCGGCCGCCTCCGACGGCGTCCGCCGTTTCGCCATGGACCAAGTCGCCGAAGCGTGTGGCGCTGCCGAGCATGCCCGGGTTGAGGTACTCGAAAATCGACCAGATGTCGCCCAGGTGGTTCTCCACGGGTGTACCGGTCAGTGCCAGGCGGTGATCCGCCTCAATCAGGCGCGCCGCCTTGGCCGACTGCGACTGCGGATTCTTGATCGCCTGCGCCTCGTCCAGGATGACGTAATCGAACGTGTGTTGGCGCAATTCCGCGATGTCGCGGCGCAGCAGCCCGTAGGTCGTGACGATCACGTCGTGGTCCTTGAACGCGTCACGCAGTTGCTGCCGCTCGCTGCCGGTGTAGGATTGCACGCGCAGGCCCGGTGTGAATCGATTCGCCTCGTCGATCCAGTTGAAAGCCACCGACCGCGGCACAACGATCAGTGTGGGGCGGTTCGGCCGTTCGTCCGCTGCCCCGTACCGCGATTCGAGCATCGCCAGAACCTGGACTGTCTTGCCCAGGCCCATGTCGTCGGCCAGGATGCCGCCCATGCCGATCAGGCGCAAGAAGCTGATCCAGCCGAGGCCGTCGCGCTGGTAGGGTCGCAGCTCGCCGCGGAACTTCTCGGGTTCCTGTTCGGGGTGAATGCGATCGAAGTTGTTGATCCGTTGGCGTACCTCTTCGAACTGTTTGTCGACGTCGACGAGCTGTTGCGCGCCGAGCAGTCCGTCGATCAGTGCCGCCTGCGACGACCCGAATCGCAGATGGTCGTCCTCGATTCGGCCCAGTGCCGAAAGCAACCGGTGATCCTCCAGCCATTGGTGCGGGAGCAGCCCCTGTGAACCGTCGCCCAGCGTGATGGTGTTCTGTCCGGCCCTCGCCGCGGCAAGGATTTCGGGCAGGCCCACGATCTGTTCGCCGTTCTCGGTGTCGTATCTGATGCCGCCGCGCAGCTCGAACCAGTCGATCCCGCTGCGGATGGTGAAGGCCGACGCTCCGGGCCGCTGTATCACGTGTCCGTTGGCCAGCACCCTCCATCCGTCGCGAATCAGTGCGGTCACCGCCTCGGGCATGCGCCGCGCCGCGAGCACGAGGCTGGCGCCTTCGTCCGCCGGATTGGCCGTGAATCCCAGGCCGGTCAGCGAGTTGATGGCCGACTGCTCGCGCCCACGGTCGCGGGCGATCATCCCTGTATCGCCCTCGATCGTCAGGAAGCGCCCCGGCTGATTCGGTTTGACGTGATGGCCCTCGTATTCGAACCAAATCTTCGCGGTCAGGGATCCGCGCGGTACCGATGGGGCGACACCATCGTCGCCACCCAGTTCGATCAGAGGCTTCATGTCACCGGCGCGATGGGGCCGACCCACGCCGTCGGGCAGGTCCAGATCCGGAAGCTCGGACATCAGGTAGAGGCGATCGAGAAACTTCTGCACGTCGTGGGCCGGCACGGACATGGGCTTGACTGATCCGTGCAGGTTCCATTCGTCGCGAAACTGGCTGATCCAGCGCGAGGCGCCGCGGTCATCCAGGGCGGCCACCTTCGCATCGGCAATCACCAGACCGTCGGGACCGCCGAGGACCAGCCATGGCACTTCGATGGCGGCGCGCTGTTCTCCGCGCCGCAACTCGACTCGCACGTCCAAGCCGTTGTTCACCGTGGTGGCGACCATCCAGAGGACCCACGCCTCGTCTCCGCTTTCGCACTCGATCAAGGTGATCGTGGCGGGACCGATTCCGTCTTCGCCGTGGCGTTCAAGGTAACAGCGGCCGCTTGCGATCATCTTCTTCAGCAGAAACCGTTGTGCCCCGGGCCGCAGGGCAAAGGTACTGCGCGGTCGCTCGGCCGGGGCGACGATCGCCAGATCATCGGCGACGACCGTTGCCGCACCCAGCAGGAGGCTGCCAAGTTCCCGATCGATCTGCTGTTCGAATCTGCTGACGGTGGAGGCGTCGATTTTGAGCGGCTTGGTTTTGCTCCAGCCCGTGGCCGAGGCGTTTCGCTGACGCGTCTCGACCACCAGGGCGCCGTGGCGATGCGAGGTGTTGGCCAGAACGACATAGCACATGTCGCGCCGGGCCGCGGGCAATATTCGATTCGACGCGTCGGGCTCCACTGAGGAAGGGCGCAAAAGGCTCAGACGCCCGGACCATTGCGGCTCGGTCGCACGCGGGCGGTTGTCGCCGTCGGCACGCTTGCGCGCCTTGTGAAGTCGCGGAGGTGCGGTGTCCAGGTCCCAGCCGTGCTCCGAGAGCGTGGCACTACGGGAATCAATCTCCAGAAGTGTCGCCCAGATGTGCTTGCAGCGATGGCCATCGGCGAAGGCCGCGCAAGTGCAACGGGCGGTCGGACCGTCTTGTCCGCTGTGCACCTCGACCGTGTGTTCGGACTGCGCGCCCTGGATGCGGGCACGCACCAAGCCGCGTTCGGACGCCGGTTCGACGGCGACGCACCCCTCCAGGTGACACGCGCGGCCGTTGCGGCGCACGCTGCTGGGAAAGTAAGGCGCCCAAGTCTGAATCAAAGACATTCTCGCTCTCCGAGGGGTCGCGGCAGAACGATTGCGAATCCCTTAGCTTATCGGGAACTCGGCAGGACACAATTCGCCGGGTCCTTCGAGTGCCAGGAAACGCTCCTACGCGTTTTCGCCTCGGATGCACCGTCCTGAGCGTCGGCGAAGCAAGCCAGGCGTGGAGGGTGAAGGGGTCCTGATTCGCATGACTTCGCGAATGGGGGTGCCCCGGCCTTCCTTCGCCCGCCGAAGCGGGCTTCGCGAAGGCCGAAGCAGGCGATGCGGCAACGCCTCGGCGATGCAGGCCGACGCCGAAAGCGGGCGGCGCAGCCGATCGACGCCAGAGGCACCTGCGGGAAACGACCTGTGCAAGGGGCCGCTGCAGCGGGCTCAGGACGTTGGATTCGAGGTGAAACCGCTCTATCGGGTGTCTTATCGACCGTCTAGGCAGACGGCGAACGGGTTTGCTCAATGACATCGACGGATGCCTGGCTACTTGTGTGGCTCGCAGCAATCGCCGCGGTCGTGGCCGCGATGTCGGCGCGAGGTTGTCTGCGGGCCGATGCATTCGATCCTGCGCCGCCGCGCCGCGTGGACCTGACGCTATTGGACCTCCTGATCGGGGCCTTGATCATGTTCGCCGGTGTCGCCGTTCTGACGGTACTGCACTCGCGGTTCGGACCGGCGATGGATCAAGAGAGCGATCCGCCGTCGACGGTGGCGTGGACTCTGGCGTCACAAGGTCTCACACAACTGTCGGTGGTCGCCTTTGTTCTGTGGCGGACCCGCGGCGGGGGCTGGCGTGACGTCGGCCTCTGGCCGCGCCGGCCGTACCGGGAACTGCTGGCGGGCGGCCTGGCGCTACCGGCGGCGATCGTCCTGGCGCTGGGGTTCAGCGCGATCAGCGTCAGCGTCGGTCGCTGGTTCGGCCAGCCCGAACCCGATTCGGGTCACGTGCTCCTGACCGCGATGCTTTCGGCGCAAGAGGTGTGGGTAGTATTGATGCTGCTGTTCTCGGCCGTGGTCGTAGCGCCGCTGCTCGAGGAGGTGATCTTCCGCGGGTTGATCCAGACGGCGCTGAGAAGCGTCAATCAGTCAAGGAATCGATGGCTTGTGGTCATCATCTCGGCGGCCCTATTCGCACTGTTCCACGGGGGCGTACCCTGGCAGGTCCGGCTGAGCCTGTTCGTCCTCGGCATCATTCTCGGCTGGCTCTACGAGCGATATGGCAGTCTGCTGCCGAGCCTGATCGTTCACGCCGGGTTCAATGCGGCGAATACGGCTCTTGCGTTGGCGATCGGGGAATGATCGAGGCACGGAGGCGCAAAGACGCGGAGGCACGAAGGGGGAGGAGAGTTGACAGGATCACAGGATCACAGGATCAACAGGATCGTGTTTTTGGGGTTGCCTGAGAAGGGCGACGATAAAAATATGTCGGATAGCGAATCATGGTGTCGCGCACCAATCACCATTCGTGCCTCAAATGCCGCATCATTTCGTGGCGACCCACGGCCACTCAGAACTTCACCGCGTCTGAAGCTCCGACGAGTTCGGCGAACTGCTGCGCTTCCAGTTCGGTGCGCTTCAGGAGCCGCATGTCCAGATTCTTCTTCAACTCGAGGACTCTTTTCTCCAGCTTTGCCAGGGTGTGCTTAAATTTGTGCTGGCGCACGTCGAAGTGCTTTACGATCAACCCGCGAAGGTCGTCCTTCGCTTCGCTGTTCTCGCCATTGCCTCTGCGAATCTTCATGGCCAGTTGGCGGCACTGCCGTTCCAGTTTCTTGTCGGCCACGATCAGCTCGTACAACTCGGAGTCGTGACGCTTGAGGTTGCGCATCTCTTCGATCTTCGGCCAGTGCCGATGCAGCGCCTGCCGCAGTCGATCCGAGTGCCGGCCTCCGCCGGAGGTCATCGCGTGTTCGATGCGTTTGGCCATTTCCGGGTTCACCTCACGGATGATGGCCAGACGCTCTTGGATCTGTTCATCGGTCAACTCTCGCCAGGGCTCGTGGTCGCCGGGGCGGCGTCGATCGCGCCGACCCATCATGTCACCCGGGATCTGGCGAGGGCGCAAGGGGCCGTCATGGCCCATCCGCGGTTCGCCGCGCGTCGGGGGCGGCATGTCGCCAGGTTCGTCCACGGTGTCCTGCGCCAGCGCGGCACAAGCAACGATCAACAACATCAGCAACCCCGCGGAGCTCATGCTCAGCGTGTCCGTTCGATGGCGCGATTTCATTTGTGAATCCTCAAAAATGGGTCACCAGGTCGGTGTTGCTCAGCTCCCACTCGGCCAGATCCCGGTCCAGGCTGTCATACGCGGTTTGCCAGGGGTTTGCCGCGCGCAGCGAATCGATCTCCAGAGCGAGCACTTCAATCTCGTCCTCGATGACTTGCGAGTCGAGGGCCACCATGGCGGACGACGACAGCCGGTCCGGAAAATTACCGACCCACATGGCCCCGCCGACCGCCATCGCGATGACCGCGGCGGTCGCGGCTGCCCATAATCCTGCCTGCATCGGGCCGATTCGTCCGACGACGTGGCGCTGCGTTCGTTCAAGCTCGGGCCGTACGCGGGCAAACGTGCGCGCGGCGAGGTCGTCGGGCACGCCACCGGGAATGCTCTGAGCGTTCAGCGCGTCGTCGAGCAGGGCGCTGAGCTGCGGATCGGCATCATCGGGATGGATGGGTCTGGTGTTCATCAGTGGTCTGTGGTCAGGTGCCTGCGGCCCGGCGAGCTTCAGTCGGCGAAGCGTCGGGGCCCATCATCTTCTGCAGCTTGCCCAGGGCCCGATGGCCGCGGGCCAGAACCGTTCCAAGCGGCTCGTTGAGCGTCTCGGCGATCTGGGCATAGGTCAGACCCGCCGTGTGACGCAGGGTCAGGATCTGCCGATCCGCCTCGCTCATTCGCTCGATGGCTGCCCGAAGCAGGCCGATCTGTTCGGATCGGCTGGCGAGGTGGACCGGGTTGCCGCCGTCTATTCCGCCGGCCGATATCGCGGTCGTGTCATGGACTCCGTCGGCCTCGCCCCGGATGCCTCCCGCCCCCGTCGCCTGTCGTTTACGCCGACGCATCTCGTCACGAAGATGGTTCATCGCGATTCGAAAGAGCCACGGCTCAAAACGGCCCCGTTCGCTGTACCTGCCGATCGAACTGACCACCTTCACGAAGGTGGCCTGCGTGACCTCCTCTGCCAGGTCTCTGTCGCCGCATTGGCGGACGATCAGGCCGAAAATGCGTGATGTGTATCGGTCAACCAGCGACCGCCACGCCTGCTCGTCGCCGTCGGCTGCCAGGGTCAGAATCTGGTCCAGACTGAGGTCGGGCGACTTCGACTGCATGGGCCACTACCGGTTCAACGCGGCGTGCCGGGGCCTATTGCATCGGCGTGCCGGTCTTGGCGGGGCCATGGGAACTCCGGTCCGCCGGCCTCGCCGGTAAGGCCCGTCGCGGCCACTGAGGGTCGCCGGGGCTGTCCCGGTCGCCCATACTATCAGCCAATGACGACTTCAGGCCGCAGCCCCGAGCCGCCACCACCGCCCGCCGACGGAGTGGACCTTCAGGACCACACGGTCGCGATCGACCTGCTCGATCGGGCCGCCGAGGCCAACCTGCAGGCCGCCGGGCGCCGCGGTGCGGTCGTGGATCTGCCGGCCACCGGACGGCTGCTGGTCAGTGGTGACCTGCACGACCACGGCCTTAACTTCATGCGGCTGCTCAGGCTGGCACGGCTGCACCGCGACGAGGGCCACCACGTCATCCTGCACGAATTGATTCACGGTCCGCACCGCGTCAACGGCATGGACCTGTCCATCCGTACGCTCATGCGCGTCGCAGCCCTCAAGATCCAGTATCCGAAACAGGTTCATCTGCTTCTGGCCAATCACGAACTGTCCCAGCTCAACGGCGACGAGATTCTCAAGGACGGCGTGAGCGTCGTGAAGGCGTTCGACGAGGGCGTCGGATACATCTACGGCGATCGCGCCGGCGACGTGTCGGCCGCGATGGCCGGGTTCGTGCGCAGCATGCTGCTCGCCGTGCGCTGCCCGAACGGAATCATGTGCAGCCACAGCCTGCCGTCGCCGCGCATGCTCGACGCGTTTGACACGACCGTGCTTGATCGCGTGCCCAACGATGACGACCTGCGCAGTCGCGGAGCGGCGCACACGATGGTCTGGGGACGCAACCAGGATCAGGCGGTCGCCGATGCACTGGGTCAATCGTGGGACACGCGTCTGTTCGTGATGGGCCATCAACCCGCCGAGATGGGCTATTTCGCGCTGGGTGAATCCATGCTTGTCATCGCCTCCGACCACAACCATGGCCAGGGGCTGCCGATCGACCTGTCCAGGCGGTATCAGCGCGACGATTTGATCCGCGAGCTCGTGCCGCTGGCCTCCGTGGTGGCTTCCACAGACGCTTGACGGCGTGCGCCGGAACCGGCATGATGATCGAAACGTGAGGGTGCGTCGCCCGTTGGCGCCGCCCCTGGCGAATCAGCAACCATTCGAAAGTGAGAACCCCATGAAAACCGTGAACATGTTGCGTTTCGCGTTCATCCTGTCTGCTGCGATGTTGCTGGCTGCCTGTGGATCGGTGCGGCATGCCGTCTGCGTCGTGCGCCCCACCGCGGGGAACAACTGCTCCGGGATCGTCCACTTCACGCAGATGGGCAAGGCGGTCAAGGTCGAGGCCGACATATCGGGCCTGGCGCCGGACAGCCAGCACGCGATTCACGTTCACACGTACGGTGACGTCAGTTCCGATGACGGCAAGAGCGCCGGCGGCCATTACAACCCGGGTGGCCACGACCACGGATTGCCGACGCAGTCACGTCGGCACGCCGGCGACCTGGGCAACCTCACTGCGGACGGCGCGGGCCGGGCTCAATACGTGATCGAAGTCAACAACATCTCCATCGCGGGCCGCCGGAATCCGATCCTCGGACGGGCGATCATCATCCACGCCAAGCACGACACAGGCGCCCAGCCGACCGGTGCGGCCGGGGCACGGATCGGCAGCGGTGTCATCGGCGTGGCGAAGCAGTGATCACTTTCCCCGCGGCCGCTCGATGGGAGCCAAGGCATTCCGTCGCGCGCTATTTGCTCGCGACTGTCTCCTTCGTGCCTTCGTGCCTTCGTGCCTCGATCCCTTCATACCCCGTCCACAGCTCGAACCAATACGCAAGAAACTGATACGGCCGGTACTTCTGGTATCGGGCGCGGATGCGCCGGTCCATGGCGGCCCGGTTCGGCAGGCGGCTGCCGCCACGGCGGCCCGTGACGTGCCGGTAGGTCTCGGTGTCAATGGCCAGCCGATCGTAGCGGCCCAGGTGCTGACAAAGGTTAGCGGCCGAGTAGGGGCCGATGCCGTCGATCTCCAGGAGCCGGTCATGGATTTCGTCGGTCGTGCGCTGCGGATCTTCCAGCCAGGAAAGATCCGTCTCACCACGGACGATGCTTCGAGCCAGTCCGACGATGCGGTCAGCGCGGTAGCCCACGCGACACGAGCGCCGCAGGCGAATCGGACTGGTCGCGGCCAGTTGCCGTGGCGTCGGAAAACCGCCGCCTCCGATCCGTTTGCAGAGCAGCCGGTTCATCGTGATTGTGTTCGACCAGCTGACGTTGCACGCGGTGATCGTTTTCACGGCGTCTTCGAAAAAATCCGGCGAACGGAACAGGCGATCGAAGCCGGCCCGCCGCGCCTGCGGATGAATGCGGCGCCAGGCGGTGAAGTCCTCGTCGATCCGAAGCATCCGCGCGACCTGGCGCCGAATGCGGCCGGCCTCGGCACGCGCCAGCCGGCGGTCACAACCAATGCGCAGCGTGCCGCGACGCGTCTGGGAGATCCGAACATGGACGATTCGTTCGCGGTCACCGCGCAGCGGCCGCAGCAACCGGCGCGAATCCGGCGCCCAACGGTTGGGTTCCAACATGAAGTAGCCGTAGCTGCAGACCGCCGCGGCCAGATCGAACTCCGCCGGGACACCCAGCTGCAGCGTCGAACCGTTAACCCGCATTTCTCGCCAGCTTTACCGCCCAGCGGGCGGGTTTGCTCGTCGGCTTCGTCCTCCGTGCGGTCCGTCCTCGATCCGCCGCGGCGGACCTGCGCAGGATCGCGTGTGCGTCCTGGCCAGCGAGCAACCGTGCCACGATGGTGTGCGCCCTGTCACCGGCCGAGTATCGCAGGCCCCGCCAGAAGTCGCAGCACCGTGGGTCGTTACACCACCGATCGGCGAATCTGGCGAGAAATTCGGGTTCATCGTTTGTCGATCGCGAACAGAAACGTTGCCAGGTTGTCGCACAGACGATCGCCGAGGCGCCGGTACCCGGTGTAATTCGGCTCGCCGTCGGCCAATTCGCGGTCGGCTGCGAAACCGGCTCTGGCCGCCAGGCCGTCACGGCAGAGGCGGTGCATGTCCTGCTTCGTCCATTCGAAGTGGTACTGAAACCCATAGGTCGTCAGACCGACGCGAAAAGCCTGGATGGGGCAATCGGCCGATCCGGCCAGTACCGAAGCGTCTGCCGGCAGCTTTGTGACATGCTGCTGATGGAAGTGGAACTGCACCGACTCCCAGCGGATCCCCGTGAATATCGGATCGATGGTGCCCGGGTACGCGAGGCGCACCGGGTGCCAGCCCACCTCGGGTGATTCGGCGGCCGCGACCTCGCCGCCCAGCGCCCGGGACAGCAGCTGCGCGCCCAGACATATGCCTACGAGAGGTACTCGGGCATCAAACGCCGCCTTCAAGAACTGCATCTCCTCGTCGAGCCAGGGGTACGCGGTGGTGTGATCCAGGCCCATCGGACCGCCCATGCTGATCACGCCATCCACATCATCGAGATCCGCGGGCATGGGCTGTCGGGCGAACAACTCGATCGTCCGCAGCGTGTGGCCGTGCTCCTGCAGGATCCGACCCAGGACGGCGGCGTCCTCGTCACCGTCATGTTGAAATACAACGAGGCTCATGGGATCGGCTTCGTGATCCGGGATCCGATTCGCGATGCGACGCCCACGCGTGGCGTTCCGCCTCGGATGTGACAGAGTCTGTCGGCCCTGGATGAGACTGTCAACTGCTAGAGCGGCCCGAATCCAATCGTAACGTTCTGAGTTGCCTGCAGCAGCGCCTGTTTCGCCCTCCGCACCAGACTTGCTTCGTCGACGCTCAAACCGCTACGATCGGATTCGGAACGCTCTAGCTCGCATTTTGACCCGCGTTCGCAACTCGGCCGATAATTCAGATATGGCCGAATGTTCCACGTTGATTCTGGCCGGCGGCGGTGCTCGAAGCCTCGTCGCCACGGCGGCGGTCATGTCCGAGGTGAACGTCCATCGTGTCGGCCTGCTGCACGTGAGGGGCGGACATGCGGCCGCAGACAGGCGGCTGGAGCACACCTGGCGCCAGGCGCGCCACTTCGAGATCGAAAAGACGTACGAAATCGAACTGCCCGACGCGAAGTCGGGCGCGCGGGGCCGAGGCGGCAGAACCGCCTCGCCGCTGCGTCGACCGGGGATCCTGCTCGCGGCGCTGGATTGCGCCATTCAACTGGGCGCGACGCGCCTCGTCTGGCCGGGGCAGTTCGACGGCAACCACGATCAGATCGCCACCGCGTCGGAGCAGCTGATTCTGATTCAGCACCTGGCTCAACTGGCTTACGATCCGATTCCCACGATCGAAACACCGCTGCTGGAACTGTCGGATCTGCAACTGCTCGATCTGGGCACTCACATGCAGGTGATATGGGATCTGGCATGGTCGTGCGACCTCGCGGGAGAATCGCCCTGCATGGCCTGCGCCGGTTGCCGGCGCCGTCACGCCGCGTTCGAAGAGGCCGGCCTGGTGGATCCGATCGAGGAAGAGGGTAGAAAAAAGCCAATCGCCACAGGTTAACCCGCATTGCTCACCAGTTTTGCCGCTCGGTGGTGTAACGACCAGCGGTGTTGAGACTTAAGGCGGGGCTTTTGAAACTTGGCCGGTGACAGGGCACGCACCAGCGTGGCAGGTTCGCTCGCTGGCGAGGACGCACACGCGATCCTCCGCAGGCGTAGCTGAATACTACGTCGAGGACGGATCGGACGGAGGACGAAGGGGTCCCCA
>CAUZBA010000068.1:0-11313 GCA_963577635.1 Phycisphaerae bacterium | reverse complement strand
TACTTCGAACGCAATCTTCGATCGTTCGTGGCCGTGTGTCGGGCCCATCGGATCCGGCCCGTCCTTGTGACCTGGATGTACGGACAGTTCGTTTACGATTACATGGCCACGGACTCCTACCGCCTGGCCATCAAGCAGCAGAACGACGTCGTCTTGAAACTGTCTCGCGAATTGTCCGTTCCATTAATCGATCTGGCGAGCGATGGCCTCGATAAAAATGAATCCTATTGGGTCGAGAACCGGCACATGACGAGGGAAGGCAACGCCGAAAAGGCCGACGCGACCTACGCGGCGCTGGTCGAACTTGGACTTATTCCAGGCAGGAGCAACCAGGCCGAAAATTGATGCAGCCAACTCAGGACACCGAATTTGAGGCGCAATCGCCCCACCATGCGTTTCCTGGGAACTCTCTAATATTCAATACACGTCGCCGCCGGGAAAATAATTCGTCAGAATTTGAGCTAGTTGTTCGAATCGACACCCTCAGTTCTCCGATGGGCAGTGTGTCACGCCGCATTGACTGAGATGTCCCATGGACTTTCAACGATACCCCAACCTGACCAAGCGCAGCCAGCAGATCCACGGCGATAAAATGGTCGCGACTTATCGCTCGCTCACGATTCAATACCCCGCCGACGACTCACTGGAAAGCGCGATCAGACTGGCACGGCAGCGATTCCGCAAGCCGGTGATGATGGCGGCTCAGACGTGGCTCGAACGGTTGATCGTGCAGGACGAGGACGCCTACCTGTGCCTGCGCAGTTCATCGAGCTGAAGCTCGCCGGGCAGCATTGGACGTGTTGGGGCATGCTCATCCACCCGCTGGACGATATAAAACCCGAGGTGGCCAAGGTCCTGCTGGCCAACATCAGCCCCTGCTTCATGCGCATCGATCTGGGACCCGATCCGTCGCCGTACGATGGCATGCTGGAGGACATGCGATCGACCGGCACGCCAGCACCGGTGCGCAAGCGTCTGCAGGGCGTCACGTAGCGGCGGCACGTCGGCCCATGTCATCAGCGCTACGGCAAGCGCCTCGATTCTGCCGTTTCCATTCAGATCGTTTCGCTCCGAACTCGCGCTCACTCCAGACCGAAGGGGAGTTGACAGGATCTACAGGTCGAAGATCCGCCGTGGCGGAATGGGAGGGGAGATCTACAGGATGGTTTCGGGGTGGGAGAGCGTACGTGCAGGAAAGCTGAGGGGAGCGGAGTTGACGCGCACGACGCCGTCGACGCACTTGCCCGTATGATCTGCCTGGATATCGATGCATTCGCGGCGGTGCCCTCACCTGTTCCCTCTTTCGAGGTGGGAGCAGTGATCGCCTGCAACGATACTGCTGGATTCATGCTTCATGAAAGGCGCCCCCGATGAACCGGCGAACCCGTCGCGCACGACCCGCCTGCCGTTCTACTACGGCTGGGTCATGCTGCCGGTGACCGTGGTCGGCACGTTGGCCCTCTGCCCGGGACAGACATTCGGCGTCGCCGAGTTCAAGGGCGCACTGCTGCGCGACCTGCAGCTCAGCGAGACGCGCCTGTCGGGGCTTTACATGGTCGCCACGCTTCTCGCCGGCCTGACGGCGATGGTCGCCGGCGCCGCGATGGACCGCTTCGGCCTGCGCCGGGCGATCACGGTCACCGCGATCCTGATGGGCGCGTCGTGCCTGTTCGCGTCGCGCGTGCAGGGGATGGTGTCGCTGTTCATCGCCTTCACGCTGCTGCGCGTCGTGGGCCACGGCGCCATGCCGCTGATGGTCGGCAACACGCTGGCGATGTGGTTTCGCCGGCGGCTCGGATTTGTCACGGGCATCGTCGGCGTCGTCACCGCCGCGGCCACGGCCGGCGTGCCAGCGATCTACCTCTGGTTGATTGACACCTTCGGCTGGCGCCAGGCGTGGATCGTCCTCGGCATCGTAACGTGGGTCATGATGCTGCCCATCATGGCTTTCGTCTTCCGCAATCGGCCGGGCGACGTGGGCCAGCAGGTGGACGGCGGTGGCCGTCACGCGAACGAGCCGAAAAACCGCCCCGCCGCCGGTTCCGAATCTTCGTTCGACCTTGCCGGCGCCCGCCGCACCCGGGCCTACTGGTGCCTGCTCGCCCTCAGCGGCGCCCACGGCATGGTCTTCGCCGCGGTGATGTTCCACCGCGTCCAGATTTTTGAAGCCCATCAATTGACGGCCGCAAACGCTGTGGTCATGTTCGCCCTGTTCTGCGCATGTTCGGCCGCCGCGCAGTTGCTGTCTGCCCTGCTCGCCGACCGCGTTCGACTGAATCTCGTGCTGGTCGTCTCCTCCGCCACCGCGGCTGCCGGGTTGGTCGTTCTGGTCGGCATGGACGGGCTCACCGGCGGCTACGCGTTCGGTTGCCTCTACGGCCTGAGCGTCGGCGCCGAAGTCGTCGGTCGCAACACCGCCTGGCCCATCTATTTCGGCACGCGCCACCTGGGAAAGATCAAGGGCAGCGCCGCGATGGTCACCGTCATCGGCTCGAGCCTCGGCCCCTTCATCGTCGGCGCGTCGTACGACCAGCTCGGCGGTTACGACCCCGCCATCCGGCTGCTCGCCGGCGTGTACGGCGTGGTCGCGGTCGCCATGTTGTTCGCGGCCAGACCGAGGAGTACGTAGGCGCGTCAGAGGTACTCGACATGGATTTCCAGAAGTCAAGCAGCCGTGAAGGACGACAAGGAGGTCAAGCAGTTCACCGATGGAGCGTGAACCCTGTTCGGCATACACAATGCCAGAATGTTCCTCGCCGCGTGCGGCGATGCACAGATAGTCGTCGTCCATCGTGACGAAGGATCGTCCTTCTGCACGTACAAAGGCTAGGTGCTCGCTGTCGTCAGCGCCGAGTAGCCCCAACCCAGGGGCGAGGACATTTCGACGCTGACCCCACATCCCTCTGGCTTTGCTTCTCGGCGCCTTCGAAGTTGCGCCTCGGTGACCGCACTACGAATCCTCAAGGATGCTCTTCTCAAATTCGTCGAGCGGCTCGTTGCGGTCGCCCGCGGGATTGCGAAGCGTCGGAACACCGACCTGCCGAGCGAACGGGAAGAAGTCGCGGATGGCCCTGGTCCGGGCCGGGTCGGCATAGAGGATCAGCGCGTACTGCAGCGACAGGCGCACGCGCTTCACGCGGTCGAGCGAGCCGGGATCCTTTGCGACGGCCTGTTCGGCCCTGTCAAAGAGCTTGTCCAGCTCGCCGAGTTTGTCCTGCTTAAGTGGTAACACGGCCATGCACGCCGCATGCAAACCGGGGTGCTTACGCATATCGGTGTATCTTTCCGGCGTGCCGGTGTAGGTAGCCGCGTCGTTGACCGCCATGATGTAGGCCAGCATCTGCGGCGCCGCGGCACCGTAGCTGGCGTGGGCGAACTTCTCGATCCCCTTCTGCACGTCGTAGTCCGGGTTCCACAGTAGCTTGGCATAGAGGTAGGACTGCAGTTCGGTCAGGCCGCCGATCATGGCCTGGTTGTAAACCTCCGCCTGGATGAAATACCCCTTGATGCCGATGTCACGCATCAGCTTGAAGTTGCGGCTGAGGCAGTTGAGGTTGGGGTACGGATGCAGCAGCGAACGCGGGATCGAGTAATACCAGACCCAAACGCGCGGCGCCGCGGACACCCAGTCGCGCATGTCGCCGGCAAAGTCCAACTCCCGGTTGTAGCCGCACTCGTCCAACGCGTGATGGTGACAGGATTCGATCGGGGCGTAGCGGATGACCGTGTTTGAACGCATCTTCGTGCCCGGCGGAAGCTTGCGCGTCCACTGGTACGCCAGCGTGCTGATCATCAGATCCGGCGCCCCGGGTCCCAACTGCTCGGCCACCTCGTTGACGTATCGTATGTAGGCTCCGGTCATGCCGCCGTCCTCATAGCCGGCCTTGCACGTGTCACACTGGCATGCGTTTCCGAAATCTCCCTGGGAAACCGACAGGATGCGCCCGGTCGGGTCCAACTTGATCCATCGCCGCAAACCGTCCGCGATGAAGCGCTTCAAATCCGGATTCGTGAGGCACGGCTGGCCGTGCTCAATCCGTTCGCCGTTGACCAGCGCGAAGAATTCCGGGTTGCTTTCGAATTTCGAATGCGGCAGCAAACGGCCGTGACCCAGCGTGTGCACGTGCCACTTGACGTAGTGCCATGAGCCCGCAATCCTCGGATCCTTCATGAACGAGTCCCATTTGACGTGCGAGCCGGTGGGATTGGTGCCGTGACGAATGTCTCGTGTAAACGTGTTGAGCCTCTGCCGCGCGGCCCACGCAGCATTCGACGCACACTGCGAGTAAATGAACCGGGACTCGAAGGCCGGAACGTGCCGGACAGTGAGGGGGCCCACGGCGAGATCTGGCTTGCCTGGGATGACGCTGAACGCCGGTGTGTACCATTGGCACCCGACGACGTCCTCCAGAAATGTGTAGACGCCGTTGATCGTGCCCCGCCACGGCCCGCCGGCGATGACCAGCTTCGGGCCGATGGTCCGAATGATGAACCCCTCTTCGCCAAGTGACGTCCAGTCCTCGTCCTTGATCGGAAGTTGTGACGCCGCATCGCGGCCGACGACGATCAGGTGATCCGTCTTCGCCTCGGAGGCCTTGACGATCCGAAACTCGGCGCCGGTGACCTGCTTCAGGAAGTTCGATAGTTCCTCTGCCGCCGCGCCGACTTCGATGGACGGCGCGTCGGGGACGGCGATCTGATAGTCCGTCTTGCCGTCAATGGCCAATTGAACGGATTCAGCCCGGCCGGACTGGACGGCCATGCTCAGCACAAGGATGACGATCGTTCTGGATATCGCAGCCATGTGAGTCTCCACGTCAGGGATTGCGTTTCTACCGAATTGGAGTCCGCCGCGACTTCATACGCCACTTCACTTCACGATTCGGCTTCACATCATGTCAGAATCGAATTGACAGGCTACCTGGACCGGCTATCTTCACCAAGTGGCTCGACCGCTGTGGATCGAATGTCCCGGTGCTCTCTATCACGGGATGTCGCGAACAATTATGGAGTCATCTCGGTGTGTGGCATCGTCGGACTGTTGGCAAAAAGTGAGAAACTACGGAATTCGCTCGGTCGGCTGGCCACACCCATGATCGACTGTATGGGAACGCGCGGCTCGGACTCGGCGGGTCTGGCGGTGTTTCACGAACCGCTCGACGCCGCGCACCGCCGATTCTCGCTGTACGTGTCGGACCGGCACTACGACTGGCAGACTTTTCGAGACGATTTTGTTCTGGCCGCGGACAACGACAGCGAATTTCACACTGTACACAACCATGCGACAGTGATCTGCGATCTCGATGTGGCAAGCTTCAAGTCGTGGTTGTCCGGATCGCGGCCCGAGGTTCGTCTGCTCTCCGTAGGCCGGTCGATCGGCGTGTACAAGGACGAGGGACATCCGCGAGACATCGCACAACGGTTTGGCTTCGCGGATCTCAAGGGCACGCACGCGGTCGGTCACACGCGCATGGCCACCGAATCGGCCGTCTCGCCGGCCCATGCCCACCCGTTTACCGCGGGCGAGGATTTCTGCCTGGTCCACAATGGTTCGCTCTCAAACCCGCACAGCGTGCGTCGTAAACTTGAGAAGAAGGGGATCACCTTTGAGACCGACAACGACGCCGAGGCCGGATGCCGATTCCTCGAATGGCGATTGAGCGAAGGGGACTCGCTCGATAGCGCTCTCGAAATGGCATTCCGTGAGCTGGATGGTTTCTACACCTTTCTGATGGCCACAGCGGACACTTTAGTGCTGGTGCGTGATGGGTTCGCGTGCAAACCCGCCGTCGTCGCCGAAACGGACGCCTACGTGGCGGTCGGCTCGGAGTTTCGCTCGCTCGCCCACCTGCCGGCCATCGAGGACGCCAACGTGTTTGAACCGGCGCCGGAGCAAATCTACTCATGGACCGTGTGAAGCAGTTGGACCTGGCCAGTCTGAGTGTCCGTGAGGTCAACCAGTTTCTACATCACGGGCTGGCCGGCAGCGGCATCGAGCAGATCGACATCGTCAATCCCGATGGCGTACACAGCATCGCGGCCGGGCTGGATGGCGACTTCGATGTCGACATCCGCGGTCACGCCGGCTATTACATCGCCGGCATGAACAAGCGGGCCCGGGTCACGATTCACGGCAACGTAGGCTGGAGCGTGGCCGAGAACATCATGTCGGGCAGCGTGCGCGTGAAAGGACACGCCTCGGAGTGTGCCGGTGCTTCAGGTCACGGTGGCCTGGTGGTCATCGAAGGCGACGCTTCATCGCGGTGCGGCATCTCGATGAAGGGCTGCGATATCGTTGTCGGGGGCAGTGTCGGCCATTTTTCCGCCTTCATGGGCCAGGCGGGCACGCTCGTCGTCTGCGGCGACGCCGGCCCCCATCTCGGCGATTCGTTGTACGAGGCGACGATTTACGTTCGCGGCGATATCCAGAGCTTCGGCGCCGATGCACAGCAGGAGGATATGCAAGCCGAGGATGGCGACACGGTGTCGCGGTTGTTGGCTGTCGCCGCCATCGACGGCGACCCGAACCAGTTCAAGCGAGTGGCCTCGGCACGCCGCCTTTATCACTGGAACGCCGCAGTTCCTCAGGAATACTGATAAATGGCTGGATCGATTCACCATGAAGAGAGCGCTTCCTTTGATCGCGACGCCATCCACTACATCCGACGGGCCGCGGCGCAAGGTCTCTACGAGATTCGCGGTATGGGCGCCAAGCGCGTCGTCCCCTCGTTCGACGACCTCGTCTTTCTGACCGCTTCCGCCTCGCGCTATCCGTTGGAGGGTTATCGCGAGAAGTGCGAATCGCGCACGTTGCTGGGCACCCGCGTGGCCGCGAAGCCGATCGAGTTGGACATTCCGATCACCATCGCCGGCATGAGTTTTGGCGCGCTTTCGGCCAACGTCAAAGAAGCCATCGGCCTCGCCGCGTCGCAGGCGGGCACTTCCACCACCACCGGCGATGGTGGGATGACGCCCGAAGAGCGGCAGTCATCGAAAACGCTGGTCTACCAGTGTCTGCCTTCGCGTTACGGCTTCAATCCTGACGATCTGCGCAAGGCGGATGCCATCGAAATCGTGATCGGCCAGGGAGCCAAGCCCGGGGGTGGCGGGATGCTACTGGGGCAGAAGGTCAGCGCACGCGTGGCCGACATGCGCACCTTGCCGGAGGGCATCGACCAGCGATCCGCCTGCCGTCACCCCGACTGGACCGGTCCCGACGATCTGAAAATCAAGATCGAGGAGCTGCGCGAGATCACCGATTGGCGAATCCCCATCTACGTCAAGATCGGCGCGACGCGCGTCCGCGACGACGTAAAACTCGTGGTCAAGGCCGGCGCCGACGTGGTGGTGCTCGACGGCATGCAGGGCGGAACCGCGGCCACGCAGCACGTGTTCATCGAGCACGCCGGCATTCCCACTTTGGCCGCCCTGCCGCTGGCGGTTGAAGCCCTGGATGAATTGAACGTGATCGGCGAAGTACAGTTGATCATCTCCGGCGGCATCCGCACCGGCGCCGACGTGGCCAAGGCGATTGCGCTGGGCGCCGACGCCGTGGCGATCGGCCAGGGTGTGCTGATCGCGATGGGATGCAACAGCCACACCTATCGCGGCAAAGACCGGAACATCGACGTCACCGACGACTACGCAACACTCGGAACCGCCCCCGGCTATTGTCACCATTGCCACACGGGCCGCTGTCCGGTCGGCATCACCACGCAGGATCCGCAGCTCGAGCAGCGGCTGTCTCCCGAAGTCGGAGCGACGCGGTTGCGCAATTATCTGAACGTCCTGATCATGGAACTGACCACGCTGGCCCGGGCCTGCGGAAAATCGAACGTCCATCATCTGGAGAAGGAAGACCTGGTGGCGTTGACGGTCGAGGCGGCGGCGATGGCCAAGGTGCCCCTGGCCGGAACCGATTGGATACCGGGACAGTCCGCCTCGATCTGAGCGAGCACTTGCAGAGGAGCGAAACCAGCATGGCCGATCGCGAACACATCCGTGAACAGATGAAGGTGGACGAAATCGAGTTCATTCTGGCCCAGTTCGTCGACATGCACGGTGGTCCAAAGGTGAAGATGGTTCCCGTATCGTGCTTCGACGATGTGATCGACGTCGGAGCCGGCTTCGCCGGAGCCGCGGTCTGGGGCGTCGGCCAGGGACCGCACTCACACGACATGCTGGCGCGAATCGACCTGGACAGCTACACACCGTTGCCCTGGATGCCGAACACCGCGAGGTTCGCCACCAACTTGTTCGTTGACGACGAGTCATACCCCTATTGCCCGCGAACGAATCTGCAGCGCGTGTTGTCGCAGGCGCGGGAACAGGGTTACGTGTTCAACGTCGGGATGGAACCCGAGCATTTTCTCGTCATCAGGAACGATGACGGCTCGATCGCGCCCTGGAGCCCTGACGGCGTGGATTCGCTGGCCAAGCCCTGTTACGATTTTCGATCCATGGCGCCGGCCATGGGCTACCTGCAGGAACTGACCATAGCGCTGAACAAGCTCGGCTGGGGCGTTTACCAGGCCGACCACGAAGACGCCAACGGCCAGTTCGAAGTCAACTTCGACTTCCAGGAGGCCCTGACCACGGCGGACCGCATCACCTTCTTCAAAATGGCGACGTCGCAGATTGCCAAGTCCTTCGGCGCCATTGCCACGCACATGCCCAAGCCGTTCAGCGACCGCACGGGCAGCGGCCTGCACATTCACTTTCACCTGGCCGACGCCAAAAGCGGCGCCGGGCTATTCGAGAACGCCTCCGACTCGCGCGGCCTTGGCTGTTCACAGCTTGGTTATCACTTCATCGGTGGTGTCCTGAAGCACGCCCGGGCCCTGTGCGCCGTGACGTCCCCCACGGTCAATTGCTACAAGCGGTTGCAACTCGGTGCCGGACTTTACTCCAGCCGCAGCGGCTATACCTGGACGCCCGCGTTCATCACTTACGGAGATAACAACCGCACGCAGATGATCCGCACCGCGGGGCCCGGCCACTTCGAGGATCGCACCGTGTCGTCCGGTTGCAATCCGTACCTGGCGCTAGCCGCCTACGCGGCCGCCGGGCTCGACGGCATCAAGAACCAGATCGACCCCGGCGAACCCAACCTCGGCAACATGTACGAGAGACCGCTGGCCGAGGTGCGCCAGCAAGGCATCAGGATCCTGCCGCAGTCACTTTGGGAGGCGCTCGAAGAGTTGCGAGGGGACGAGGTGATCAAGGGCGCGCTGGGCGTGATCGCCGACGAGTTTGTCGAACTCAAAACCAGGGAGTGGGAAACGTACGACAGCCAGGTCACGAAGTGGGAGGTCGACGAGTATTTGACGTTCTTCTAACCGAGTACCTCAGCAATTGAAGCACCATCTGGAGCATCCTCAATGGTTTCATGAAGCTCTTGCCACCTCCGCGGACCTGATGCACCACCGTGACTTCCAGAGGCGAGAAAATTCCTTTCCAGATGTTCCTCACGATGTCCAGATTGAATAAATACCCTGTTTCATCGGTTCTTATCTGATCGTAGATCGCCTTCTTGAATATCAGAGGATAACCGTTGACATCGGTGACGCCCACGCCAAACAGCAACGAGGTCAATCCATTGAACACCATCGATGTGAAGGTTCTTACACGCCCGTCCTTTCTTCCCGTTCTGATGGCCTTGACGGCATCGAATCCCCCTTTCTTCATCTCGTGAAACACCCTACACGTGTCACTTGCGGACACCTGTTCGTCGATGCAGGTAAACCCGATGTATTCACCTGTCGCGAGATCAAGCCCGTAGTTCACGCCACCGCCGAACCCCAGATTCTTCTCCAGATTGACTGGCTTGATTCTTTCGTTATCTCTCGCAATCCTCTCGAGGATCGTATCTGAATCATCGCTGGACCCGTGGTTGACGAGTATCAATTCGTAGTCGATCCGTTCCTTTTCGAATTCGTTGACGAGATGGTTCAACGACGCCTCGATGCAGGCTGCCTCGTTGAATATCGGCATGACTAAGGTTAACTCAGGGCTCACGCGATTTGCTCAACGCAAGGGAGGGGAGTTCTGCGCGAACTCAGCCAGTTGGCACGGCACTAGAGCGTTTTCATCCATGACGTAGCGTCCTGATCTGGCTGCAACCGCGCCTGACTTTGTCGTGCTGCATCGATGAACCGCAGCGGGGTCGCCTGCTTCGCCCTCCGTGCCAGGCTTGCTTCGCCGACGCTCAAAACGCTCTAGCGATGACAAGGACGGCGAGAAGTGCTTACGTCTGCACGAGCTCACCATCTTTCAGAAACGGGATGGCCTGGCGTGTCGTGCCTTCCTTCATCGGCATCGGTTTCGGCGAATAGGCCACCAGGTACACGCGCCGGATTCTGTTCGTGTTGTTGGCGCCGCTACGATGCAGCGTCGTGCTGGAGAAGGTCGCCAACCCGCCCGCCCGAACGATCACGGGGACGCCCGGATCGTCGCCGGTATACCCGATCAGATCCTGTGACTCCTTGTCTCGGGTGTGCTGGATGAACTACGCATCGCCGGTCGATCGCGGCAGGATGTAGATCGTGCCGTTGTCCTCGCTGACGTCGTCCAGCGCGCACCAGGTGGTCAGGTACGGCGTGTGGGGTTCGGGAACGTACCCTGAGTCCTGGTGCCAGCTGAACTTCATCCCCACATCGGCGCACTTTACGACGTACTGGTTCTTAAAGAGGTACGCGTTCGGTCCGATCGTTGCCCGGCAGACGTCGGCCATGATCTCGCTGAAGATGTACGCCCCGAGCTCCGGTCGCTTGTCGTACGCCCCGTCCATGAAGTAACGCTTGCCCTTGTGTGTGATCTCCAGGACCCGCTCCCTCCTGCCCGCGTCGATATCCCGGTCCGTTTCGGCGATCAGGTCGCCGCAGACATCCCGGAGCACCTCGATGTGCTCCGGGGGGACGTGCTGATCCAGAACAAGATAACCCTGATCGCGAAATTGTCGCGTCTGCTCGTCGGTGATCGAACTGCTCAACTCGGCCATAGGGTCATCCTATCACGTCCATTCGCGGCGAGCACGCATTGCGTCGTCAGTGACGCACCTCTCTACCGCGCCGCAACATCAGCATGCCCGCAATCGCGGCCAGGACGGACCGCGTCGCCGGTTCCGGCACGATCTTGTAGATCTCTCCACTGCCGAGGAAGTCGACGATAAAGAGGTTTCCCACGGCGTCCTCACCGAACGAGACGGCTGCCCCCTCTCGGAAATCTGATCCAGAATTTGTGAGAGAATCCAGACGGCCAAACGGTCGGAAAGGATTCCTCGATGAAGAGGCGACACGGTGTAGAGCAAATCGT
>CAUZBA010000067.1:0-11409 GCA_963577635.1 Phycisphaerae bacterium | reverse complement strand
GCTGTTGGAGGCGAAGGTGCTGATCGAACGCTGGCGAAACCACTACAACACGGTCCGTCCGCACAGCTCGCTGGGGTACCGGCCTCCCGCACCCGAGGCGATTCAGACATGGCCGCCAGACTCCGGGGCTACGCCCCTCCGTCTGCCGGCCATGTCTGAGCAGGAGCAAACGCTAACACAGGAACTGGTGTCACTCACGGGGGCAGGTCAAAGGCGAGCCACGCCTATCCCGGAAGTGTCCTGTCGACCGGTTTCAATCAGCCTGCGGACAGCGCGGGCACGATGAAGCTCAATGTCGCCAGAGTCGGCATCTCGCCAAACAACACCGGAACCCTTCTTCCCGTCAACCAGACCACGCTTTCGAATACCGCCCAGGGCTTCTGGGAGTACGGCGCGATCTCGATGGCCAGCGACCTGGCGGTAGGTCAGGGGATCATCATGAACGGCATGATGCTGCTGCCCATGCCCGTACTTATCCCCCTGCCCACGGCCGTGTGGATGGGCCTGAGCGTTCTCGGCGGCATGGTCATGCTGCGTCTATTGAGAATGTCACATCGGCAATCTTAGAGCGTTTTCACCCATGACGTAGCATTTTGGGCGTCGGCGAAGCAAGTCTGGCGCGGAGAGCGACCTTCCTTCGCCCGCCGACCCGTCCTCCGCAGCAGCGGCGCTGCCGCTGCGGAGGGTGGAAGCGGGCTTCGCGAAGGCGGGAGCAGGCGACCCCGCTGCGGGTCGTCGATGCAGCACGACAAAGTCAGACGTCGCTGCAGGCAGCTCAGGACGCTACGTCATGGGTGAAACTGCTCTAGATCCCGGGTCTTCGATTTTGCTGTGCCGGTTCAAAGAGGACAATCGTGCATGAGCACCGGATTTGTCACCATGTCAGATGAGGCTAATCTCGCATGGTGAGTGCGTCAATGGTCCGTCAATCGTAACAATCAAGGTCAGGTGCCGTGGTGTTCTTCGACCGCGAATCTGCAGAGGCCCTCACATGACAATCGTCGGCGGATGCCTGGACGTGTTGTTTCCAATCGGGATCACTGTCACTTCGATCGAATAGAGCGTTGGACTCACTGACCGAGGCCGGCCACGATCACGCATTTCCAAAACATGTCCAGCCTCATGAATAGTTGGAAGGCAACTCGGTGCGGTGGATTCTCCCTGACGCCTCTGGTGCTCGCCCTCTTGTTGATCGCCACCGGCAGCTGCGGGTGGTACCTGGTGTCGACACTGCCGCGGGATCGGTTCGCCGAAGGCCGTGTCCACCTCGTGGTCCTGACCCACCCCGACTTGCGGGACTACGCCTACTTCAAAGCAACGGTCGACCGCTTCATGCGGGAGCATCCGCACATCACCGTCGAGGTGCGGCGCACGCCGGAGCTCTACCGGAAGCTGGCGGCCATGATCGCGGGCAAGGCGGCGCCCGACCTGACCTGGATGGGCTACGCGTTCTCCGAATTTGCGGATCGCGGCGCGTTCCTGGATATCACCGACCGGTTCAAGCGGGACTACCCGACTCACGACTTTCTGCCGCACGTCCTGAAGTGGTACCAGGTCCGCAAGCGGATGGAGGACGGAACAATACAACCGCGGCAGATGGGCGTGCCCTACAGCATCGACATGACCTTCGTCGTCTACAACAGGCGGCTGTTCGACGAGGCCGACGTCCCGCACCCGACGAACGACTGGACCTTCGACGACTTCCTGGGCGCGGCCCGGAAGCTCACGGTCCGCGACGAGGACGGGCGAGTGGTGCAATGGGGCTTTCGTGGCGTCGTGCCCATGCACCTTTTCGGCGCCGAGTTCTTTTCTGCGGACGGCCAGACGCCGCTGTGCAACACGCCGGAGATGATCAACTACCTGAAGACCAACGTGGCGCTGTTTCGCGAACACCGCGTGATGCCCCAACCCGGCCGGCTCGACGAGCAAAGGCTCGACCGTTACGAGCTGTTCCGCAGCGGGAAGTTCGCCATGATGCAATTCTTCACGGGCTATCTTCCCCACGCCGCCGACAAGTTCGCGGACATGGACTGGGACATCGCACTGGACCCGAAGGTAAAGCGCCGCGGCCAATGGGCGTCGAGCGGGGCCATCCTGACCACCGCCCAGACCAAGCATCCGGACGAAGCGTGGCTGCTGTGTCGCGAATTCTTTGGCCGCGAGTTTCAACAATTGATGGCCTATCGCGGGCTTCCCAGCGACGAGACGGTGGCCAGGCGCGCGTACCTCGGACACGTCGGAAAGCCGCAGAACCTCAAGGTCCTGTACGAAACGCGAAACCACCTCTTCCCGACGCCGCGTGTGCCCAACGCCGTGGAGCTGACCGAGATCTGCCTGCAGGGACACGAAGCGGTCTGGGCGCAGCGCCTTACCCCGGAGGCCGCGATGGCCCAGGCGGAGAAGCAAATGCGGGACACGATCCGGAAGAACAACGAACGCAGGCAGCGCAGTGAATAGGCACCGTCCCCTGACCGCACTCGCTTTCCTCGCGCCGAACATCGGGGGGTTTGCTGTCTTCACGCTGATCCCGGTGGTCGCCGCTTTTGCCCTGAGCCTTTGCGACTGGGATCTGTTTCGCGCGCCGACGTTCGTCGGCCTGCGCAATTTTCGCGACCTTCTGGGATGGCATCTCGACGGCGATTCGTTCGCCTGGAACGACCCGCTGTTCTGGAAGTACCTTGGCAACACGCTGTTTATCATGACGGCAATACCCGTGACCATGGCTGCGTCGCTGTTTCTGGCGCTGCTCCTGAACCGCCCGTTTCGCGGCCGATACCTGTTTCGCACGATCTACTTCGTGCCCACGATCTGCGCAGGCGTGGGCCTGCTGCTGCTCTGGGAGAACCTGTTCGACGCCGAGTTCGGCCTGATCAACCAGACGCTGAGCCTGATCGGGATCGACGGGCCCCGCTGGCTGCTGGATTACAACTGGGCCAAACCGGCGCTGATGATCATGAAGGTCTGGGGCGAGATGGGTGGCCTCAGCATGATCATCTATCTCGCGGGTCTCCAGGGGATCCCGCAGGAACTGTACGAAGCCGCCCAGATCGACGGCGCGAGCGCCCGGGGCCGCTTCCGGCACATCACGTGGCCCATGCTGGCGCCGACGACGTTTTTTGTCTTTATCACGTCGATCATCAACGGCTTCCAGACCGGGTTCAACATGGCGTACGTCATGACCCGCGGCGGACCGGCCGGTGCGACGACGACGGTCGACTACTACATCTATCTGCACGGTTTTCGCTTTTTCAACATGGGCTACGCGGCGGCGATCGCCGTGGTGCTCTTCGCGATCATCTTCACCGTGACGATGGTCAACTGGCGATTCGGCGGGAGGGTCGTCAGTTATGGCTGATTTCACCATGACAAGCACGGCACGACGGCGGGCGGCGAACGCACTGTCCTACATCGTCCTGAGCGTCGTCGGCGTCTCGATGCTGATTCCCCTGGCGTGGATGGTCCTGACATCGTTGAAAACGTCTGATGCCAGTGCCCTGGACCTCAGCCAGGCCGTGCCGCAGACCTCGCCGCGGATCGTGGACAGCGACGTGCGCGACTGGCCGCGTTTCTGTGCGGCGTTGACGGGGCGCGAAGACACGGCGCAGAACGAGGCGAGGGGGAAGATTCGTGAGCTGCTGCCGGAGCCGGTCCGTGCGATCCTCGACAAGGTGGCGCAGACGGGGTCGTCGTCCCTGATGGACAGGGCCATGGTCGTGTCGGGGCTGAACCGGGTGATTCAGCACGAGCAGCTGTGGCTCGACCCGGACATGACGGCGCAGCTTTCGGATGCAACCGGCGTGTCGCCCGGGCCGTCCGCGGGTGAGCCCGACGAAGCACAGCCCACCTACCTACACCGCAACCGCGCCATCCTGGATGCGCTGTTTACCGGACACGTGACCGCGGCACATCGATTTCACGTCGAGAACTATCGAACGGTCCTCACGGAGAACAAGCTGATTCGCGCCCTGCTGAACAGCTTCTTCATCACCGCGCTGATCACGGCCGGGCAGGTGTTCACCAGCTCCCTGGCGGCGTTCGCCTTCGCGCGGCTGCACTTCGCCGGGCGCGACCGGATTTTCCTCATGTACCTGGGCACGCTGATGGTACCCGTCGCCGTCACGATGGTTCCCACGTTCATTCTTTTGCGCGAGTTGGGCTGGATCGACACCTATGCGGCACTCACGATCCCCGTCATGTTCAGCGCCTATGGAACATTCATGCTGCGCCAATTCTTCATGACGTTGCCCGCGTCGCTGGAGGAGGCGGCGATCCTGGACGGGTGCTCCGCGTTCGGCGTGTACAGGCACGTCGTCCTGCCACTCTCGAAACCTGCGCTGACGGCGCTGGCGATCATCACCTTCATGGGTTCGTGGCGCAGCTTCATGTGGCCGCTCATTGTGTCTCACAGCGAGTGGTTGCAGCCGCTGCCCGTGGCCCTGGCGGGTTTCAGGGATCTCTACGGAGTGGAATGGCCGCTCATGATGGCCGGATCCGTCATCATGATCGTGCCAATGCTCGTCGTCTTTGTCGTGGGTCAGCGCTACTTCGTGTCGGGCATCACCGTGGGGGCATTGAAGGGCTGAGCGAATATTGAATCGTGATCGGCGCGAAGTTCTAATGATGGGCAGCAGTTAGAAGGAAGCGAACCCCGGTGAAAGTCATGCCAGGCAGACACATGGGAACACCCATCATTTCGCTGGCGGCCGCGATCGTCCTCGCGGGCATCCAACCGTCTCGCGGCGGAGTCGACGAATTCGCGGCCATCAGGCAGGCACGAAAGCAGGTGGCCGAACGACCGCGTCGGATCATCTACAACAATGATGGTTACGACATCATGGAGGGGGCGACGCCGGAGCGGTTCCTGGCCAATCGCCTGGGGCAGATTCCCGGCACACAGGTGGACACGGTCTTTTACTGTACGGGCGTCACCGGTCTGTTTACATCTCACCTGCCCCGGGTGGGTGAAACGCTCGACGAGTTCGTCACCGACAGCAGCCCGGAGACGGACATCGGCAGGCGCGACGCCCTGCGGGCCATGAAGGCCGCCGGTCACGATCCGTTGATCGTGGCGATCGATTTCTGCCACGAGAACCAGATCGAGATCTTCTTCTCGCTGCGCATGAACGACATCCATGATTCAATGCCCCACTCCCGTCCGTTCCTGCCGAGGTGGAAGCGACAGCGCCCCCACGTCATGCTCGGCCGAGACGGCGATTTTGATCGTTACCCGGCGCACGATCCGCGGGCCTGGTGGTCATCGCTGGATTATGAGCTGCCCGAGGTCCGCGACTACGTGTTCCGCATCCTCGAAGACGTCTGCGGGCGATACGACGTGGACGGGCTCGAGCTCGATTTCCTGCGTCACCCGAAGTTCTTCAGGCCGACGCTGACGCTTCAGCCCGCCGAACCCGGGCACTCGGAAGCGATGAAC
Organism: Phycisphaerae bacterium; assembly: GCA_963577635.1. Lineage (GTDB taxonomy): Bacteria > Planctomycetota > Phycisphaerae > Phycisphaerales > Phycisphaeraceae > CAUZBA01. Next base: position 5,978 of record CAUZBA010000067.1, on the reverse strand, counting down.
GATCTGTTGCGCCGGATTCGGACGATGACCGACGAAGTGGCTCGGCGCCGAGGCCGGCCGCTGCCCATCGCATGCCGCGTACCCCTGAGCCTTCAGTGCGCCGCCGCGCTGGGACTCGACGTCGTCAGGTGGGTGAAAGAAGATCTATGCGACATGCTCGTCGTCGGCGGCGGTTACGTGCCCATGGCCATGTTCGACGACGTGCGAGAAATGGCCGCATTCGGCCACGGTCACGGCGTGCCCGTCTACGCGTGCATCAGCGCATCGGCCCTGGATACGCGGAACGAATGGGCGGAGAACTGGCGCGCGGCGGCGATGAACATCTGGCAGGCGGGTGCCGACGGCGTGTACCTTTTCAACTTTGTCCCCGATCGTCCCTACAAGCTGCTCAGCCAACTCGGCGGTACGGATACCTTGAAGGGCCTGGACAAGACCTACGGGGTTGACCACGTCGTGGTTGATCGCTTCGGCGGATATCAGCGACCCGGCATCGTGGCCGCCGGGCGACTGCCGGTCGCGCTGCCGCCCGACGGCTGGGCGCAGGTGAAACTGCCCGTTGGGGAAGACGTCGCCGCCAACGCACCAAGCGGAAAGACGGCCACGACCCGTCTACGCGTGCGTGTGTCTTCATTCGCATCGGGCGACCGGATCGTAGCGCGCCTGAACGGCCTGGTGCTCGGCGAGGCAAAGCCCGCCACACCACCGGAAGGGACTGATGCCCCGCCGACTGCCGAAGGGCTATTGTCCCAGGTCGGCCGGTCGCGCCCACGCACGCCACCAGCGAACACCTGGCTCGAAATCGACGTCGACCCGGATAAGGTCGCCGTCGGCAACAATCTCGTTGCGTTGCGTTTCAGCAGTTCCAGAAACGTCGATCAACCCATGTCGTGGGACGAACTCGAACTGGTTCTGCGGTATCGTTGAAAGATATTGGAGGCGACACATACGATGACCACCAGATTTAGTGCCCCTTGGTTCATTGCCCTTCTGCTGTTGGCGACTTTCTACACCGGGTGTGCGGCGAGCCATGAGCGTCTGAACGCCGGGCCTGACCCCCTGTATCTTGCTGACGGTGGCCGGACGGAGTACTCGATCGTCATCGCGAAGGAGGCCCACGGCGCCGAGGTCCGTGCGGCGGAGCAGCTCGCCTATTACCTCAAGCGGGTCAGTGGCGCGACCTTTGCGATCCGGCGCGACGACGCGGCGCCCGCGGAGTATGAGATCGTCGTCGGGCCGACCAATCGCATGAGCATCGAGGACGTTCCTGCGGACGTAAAAAACGACAACTGGGAAGGTTTCGCGCTCGTGCGCCGCGGGCCGCAGTTGTTGATCATCGGAAATATCCCGCGGGCAACGCTCTACGGCGTCTACGACTTTCTGGATGTAGAACTGGGTGTGCGCTGGCTGTCACCCGAGATGACGCACGTGCCCGCCCAACCCACACTGCACGTGGCGATGACATCGCGAGGCTACGGCCCCCCGTTCGAACGGCGAACGATCTGGTCGGGGGGTCTGGGCATCGTGACGGAAAACCGGATGAACGGAAGCGGATTCGGCATCGCGAATGAGCGGCTGCTCGGCGGCGTCAAGTGGGTCGGCCGGCCCACGCATACCTTTGACACTCTCGTGCCCGTCGACAAGTACTTCGACGAACACCCGGAGTACTTTTCCGAGATGGACGGCGTGCGCGTGCGCGAAAAGTTCGGCATGCCCACCCAGTTGTGCCTGACCAACCCGGATGTGCTGCGTATTTCCCTGGGAAAGATCCGGGATTGGATCGGCTCGGCGATCGAAAGCAATCCTCAGAACAAAGTCGTGGCCAACGTCTCGATCAATGACAGCACCAACTTCTGCCGGTGCGATAAGTGCGAGGCGATCAACCAGGAAGAAGGGCCGTCGAAAGCAGGCACCCTCATCCGTTTCGTCAACGCCATCGCGCGCGAGATCGCCGACGAGTACCCCACGGCGTCCATTGAAACGATGAATTACCAGATGGGCGGACCGCCGAAGACGCAGCCTCTGCCCAACGTCATCATGCAGATCACGCATCTTTACGACCGGCGCTACCCGATCGACGATCTGAACAACGAGGGCAACGCCCGCGCTCTCAAGACGCTTCGTGACTGGAAGGAGAAGATCGGCGAGGGCAAGCTATACAGCTGGACACGCCACAGCGCCTACGGCGGCACGGCCAACCTGGACCCCAACCCCAATCTCTATTACATCGCCCACGGCATGAGCGTCATGCACGATTGCGGCGTCCGCGGCATTTTCGCCCAGACCGGCCAGACCCGCGGCACGAACTTTCAGGAGCTGAGGTTCTACCTGCTCTCCAGAGCGATGTGGCGCCCGCAGATCGACAGCCGGGACACGATCGACGAGTTCTGTCGCCTCTACTACGGCGCGGGCGCCGAGGGTGTCCTACGCTACCTCGACATGCTCCACACCGAGTACCGTGACAAGGCACCCAGCGACTGTTCCTGGCCGAGTACCCAAGGCAATTCTCTGCTGGACGAAGGATTCATCGCGAGGAGCGACGCCATCCTCAGGAAGGCTGAAGCCCGGGCCCGTACTCCCGAGACGAAACAGCGAGTGGCGGCCTGCCGCCTGCCCATCTGGTTCATCATGCTGGAACGGGCCTTCGCTTCACACGGAAAGGTGTACGACTTTCCCCTCGAGTGGGCATTCAAGTTCGACGAGCATGATTCGGGCCTGGACGACCACTGGGAGCAGACCACTAGCTTCGACGGCTGGCGCCCGATGCGCATCGACATCCTCTGGCTCGATCAGGGCGAGAGCGCGGAGACCCGACCCGGCGTCGGATGGCAAGGCACCGATTTCGACATGCCCGATGTTGGCGACGCCCCGGTGGCCCTCTATTTCGAGAAGGTCATGGGCACGGCCGACGTCTTCATCGACGGCGTGAAGGTCGGCGAACAGAAGTTTCCCACCACGGCGGCGAACCAGGACGGCTTCTACATCCCACTCGACGGTGGACTGTCACCTGGCCGCCACACGCTGATCGTCCGCGTCGATCACAAGAACCGCGGCGTCGGCATCTGGGGGCCTGTGTCCATCATGCAGAGGTCCACACCCGTGCCCGAGAAGATCCAGCGCGTCGCGAGGCGATTCATCGAAGTGGCCCGCAAGGCCAAGGTGACGCACATCAGCTACAACTATGCCGGGCCGAACTTCCAGCCCGAGAAGATGTACTACCGCAAGATCCGGTTCTTTCTTCAGAACGGTGTGCCCAAAGAACAATGGGCGCCGCAAATCCGAACCGACGCCGACATGGCGAAACTCGCCACCCGCCCCGAGTTGACGGAACTGTATCTGAGCGGAAGCGACATTACCGACACGGGATTGCGACACCTTCGGCACCTGAAGAACCTCGAACTCCTGGAGCTGCGCTATACGAAAGTCACCAGCGCCCGCATGAACCACATCGGCGCCCTGTCCAATCTGAGACGGCTGGATCTGAGTCTGACCAAGATCAACAACGAGGCGCTGCGCCACCTGAGCAACCTGACGAACCTGCAGGAACTCAACCTTAACCAGACTCGCATCGGCGACGCGGGGCTCGAGCAACTGCGATACCTTTCGGAGCTTCAGTCATTGGACCTCGCGGGCACGGACGTGACCGACAAGGGCCTTGACCACCTGCGTACTCTGAAGAAGCTCCGCTACGTTCACCTGTTCGACCTGGGCCGCGTCACCGATGCGGGCGTCGCGTCACTAAAACAGGCACGGCCGGAACTGCACATCGAGAGATAAAGTGATCCCGCCAGGAGGCACGACCGGTGGAATATCGCAACTTTGGCACTTCGGGTTTGCGGATCTCACCGATCTGCCTGGGTACCGCGTTCCGCGGCGAACCGGAGGAAGACGTCTGCCTCGCGACGATCGATCGGGCGATCGATCTGGGCATCAACTTCGTTGACTGCGCCAATGTTTACCAGAATGGCCGCTGCGAGCGGATCGTCGGCAAGGCCCTGCGGAACCGGCGGGATCAACTGGTCCTGACCACCAAGGTGTGCGTCGCGGTGGGCGATGGTGCAAACGACCGGGGACTTTCGCGATTTCACATTCTGCGCGAAGTCGAGAACAGCCTGTCGCGCCTGCAGACCGACCACGTCGACATCTACATCGCCCATGACGTCGATCCCACCACGCCGATCGACGAAACGTTGCGGGCATTCGACGACCTCATCCGCCAGGGAAAGACGCGCTACATCGGCTGCAGCAACTTCGAGGCCTGGCGTGTGTGCAAGGCGCTTTGGGTCAGCGATCAGAACGACCTGGCGCCGTTCATCTGCGTGCAGGACCACTACAACCTGCTCGACCGCAGGATTGAACGCGAGCTCGTGCCGCTGTGCCGTGCCGAAGGATTGGGAATCATGACGTACAGCGGCGTCGCTGTCGGCCTCCTGACCGGCCATTACCGGCACGGCCAGCCGCCTCCGCCCGGCTCGCTGTGGTCGACACAACTGAATCGCTTCAACATGATGATGACGGCGCAGGCGGACCAGGTCGTCGAGACGCTGATCCGCATCGGCGCCGAATCCGGCAGGACGCCGGCCCAGGTCGCCATCGCGTGGCTGCTGGGGCGCCTCGGCCACTCGTCGGCCATGATCGGGCCGGAGTCCCCTGAGCAGGTCGAGGAGAATATCCAGGGGATCGGCTGGACGCTGACCGACGAGCAAACCACCATGCTCGACGACGTTTCGGCCTGGGCAGTGGACGGCGGACAGATTATTTAGAGCATCTTTCTCAAAGCTTAAAAGGAGCACAACAATGACCGTCGACGAGCGCTTATCGAAACTCGAACACAGTTGCCGGCGTTGGCGTTGCGCTGCCGTGGGATCGATCCTGGTCGTGGTGGTGATCGCGGCCGCCGGAGCCGACAAGCCGCTGCAAATACCCGACGTGGTGCGGGTCCGGGCGTTTCACGTTGTGGGGAAGGACGACAAAGTCCTCGTGAAGCTGGAGGATACTTCCGGCGCGGTGTATGGAGTTGCCGGCACCATCACGACGTTCCACGCCCCGGGTAACAAGCTCGTCTGGATCACGGCGACCGAGGGGGCAGCAACGGCACGGTCATCACGCGCAACGCCAGGGGCCACGAAGTCGTCGAGATCACAGGGTCCGCGAGCGGCGATGGCGTGGTCACCACGCTCGACGGCAAGGGCCAGAACCTCGTCAGGATTGCGGCGTCCAAGGACGGAATGGGAATGGTGGGCGTCTTCGATCCATCAGGCAGGAGGCGGCGAGGACTGCTGCTGACTCACCACAAACAGTGAGGCTCGCCGTAACGTACGCCACGGATCCGGCAGCCCCCGTCGTTCAGGTCAATACACCGGCTGGATGGTCCGCCATTCGCGGGCACCGGCGGATTGCCGTCTGACCACGAGCCCTCACCCTGGCCCTCGCGCGGGGGGAGATGGACGAAGAATTGATCGTGCTGTTATCATCGTACCGATCGTGAATCCAACACACCTGATCCAGACTCTTGCCGCGCGGCTGCCGGACGTTGTCCGCTGGTGTGGTGCACTGGCTCGCCAGCTTCGCAAGCACGATGTCGCCGTCGAGGGCAAGGGGTCGGGGTATGCGCCGACGGATGCCCTGACGCTCGCCGACCTGGGCATCCAGGAAATCCTCGTCGATGCGCTGCGCGACTTCGGGCCCGAGTTCCATCAATGTCGCCTGGAGCTGGAAGAGAGCACGGGCGATACGGCCGCGTTTGCGACCGAATCGCCGTTGACGATTGCCATCGATCCGATCGACGGAACGAAGCATTTTCGCGACGGCACCAGCGACGGCTACGGCATTATCATCAGCCTGCGCCGGTCCGATTCGTCCCTGTATTCGCTTGGCTACTTTCCCGAACAGGGTCGCGTCGGTGAGTGGGTGGAAGTGAACGGCGGGCGGATCATTCATGCCCTGGAGGACACGTCAATGCCCGCCCGGCGCGTGCTCGA
>CAUZBA010000066.1:0-11410 GCA_963577635.1 Phycisphaerae bacterium | reverse complement strand
GCAGGTCCTGTGCAACCTTAATCAACCCCTCGTAACCCCGAACCCGGACAATTCAACACCACCGAACCCCACTGCGCGATCCGCTCGCCCGTGGCATCAGGAGCATCACGATCAGGCCAAACTCCCGATGAGCGGCTGCCCTGGTGAGAAATGCGGGCTAGACACTCACCCAACAGCACCCCTTACCGACTCGTCCGGCGCATCGAACGACTTCGCCGCAGGCGGTGGACCGCCGAGCGCATCGCGGTGGCCCTCCGAATGGCCCTCTCTACCGTCAGCAACATCCTCAAGCGACTCGGACTCGGCCGACTTCGATCTCTCGAACCCAAGGTCGATCCGCAACGCTACCAGCGCTTTCGACCAGGTGAGCTTCTGCGCATCGATACCAATAAATTAGGCCGAATCGACCGCGTCGGTCATCGGATCCACGGTGATCGCGCCCGACGGGGCAGCGGTGCCGGCTGGGAGTTCGTCCACTTCTGTATCGATGATGCCACACGTCTGGCGTATGTCGAGGTGCTCCCCAACGAACACTCAGACGCCGCGGTGCCCTTCCTGCGACGGGCTTCCGCCTGGTTCAAGAGAAAGGGCGTCAAGGTCCAGCAGGTCATGACGGACAACGGTTCCGCCTACATCTCCAATGATCATGCCGAACTCTGCCAGGAACTCGGCATCCGCCACCTGCGAACCAAGCCGTATACACCACGAACAAATGGAAAGGCCGAGCGGTTCATCGGCACCATGATTCGCGAGTGGGCCTACGTTAGGCCGTATCGAAACTCCAACCGTCGTCGCGAATCCCTCAAGCCATGGATCCGCCAATACAATTACAAAAGGCCGCATCGCGGCCTTGCCAGATCGACTCCGAATCAGCGTCTCAGGGCCCTAAGGTGAACAACGTACTTGAAACCCACAGCTAGCCCGCATTTCTCACCAGTTTCACCGCCCAGCGGGCGGATTCGTTCGCTGGCTTCGTCCTCCGTCCGATCCGTCCTCGACGTAGTATTCAGCTACGCCTGCGGAGGATCGCGTGTGCGTCCTCGCCAGCGAACGAACCTGCCTCGCTGGTGTGCGCGCTGTCACCGGCCGAGTATCGAAGATCCCGCCTCAAACACCAACGCCGCCAGTCTTTACATCACCGAGCGGCAAAGCTCGTGAGAAATCCTGGCTAGCTGACCGCGGATCCCTGGGGGACGGGCCTGGGAAGTTCGAGTACGACGATGTCGCGCACCTCGTCGCCGTCGCGGACCGTCGCCGCCAGAAGCATGCCGTTGGAGACTTCGCCGCGGAGCACGCGCGGCTCAAGATTCGCCACGATGACGATCTGCTTTCCCACGAGGCTTTGCGGTTCGTAGTACTGCTTCAATCCGGCGCAGATCTGTCGCTGCTCGTCGCCAAGATCGATATGGAGCTTCAGGAGGCGATCGGCATTGCCGTGCGGTTCAGCCGCCATGACCGTGGCAATCCGCAGATCGAGCTTCGCGAAGTCCTCATAGGTCACGTGGGGCTTGATCTGCATTGATGAACCGGTCCTGAACGTTCCGATCTACAGGATACCGCAACGGCGCCTGCGGACCAAGGCCCTGAGGCCGGCTAAAATGAGCCGATCCATCCGCGGGTCGCAGGGGCTAAAGGTCGCATCCCGCAGGACCGCCTGGCGTCGGCCGGCTGCTCAACCCGTGGGCGGCGTCGTCCTGCATCGACGATGCACGGGGCATCGCCTGTTTCGGCCTCCTTGCCCACGGACTTTTTCGCTCGGCCTTTGGCCGGCGGCTGACCTACGGGGTACGACCTGCCGAATGGCGCAGAAGAGGCGCTTGTGAGCGAGCCGCAAGGGCGCAACCGTAATGGTCGAGGCAGACGCCGTCGGCGCCGCAGGCGCCGCAGGCTGTTGCTGTCGCTGCTGGTCAGTGTTGCGGTTCTGCTCCTGGGCGCGTATGCCTACGTGGCCAATCCGAGCCGTGCCGCGTCGCTTGCGACAAGACTTCTCGAATCGACGTTCAACGTGAAGGCCCGGATCGACGAGGCGCATTTCGGTCTTGACGGCACGATCAAACTGCGCGGTCTGCGGCTCGACGTTCTGGATATGCCCGAAGCCGGAAGTCGACTCATCGATGTCGAGCACGTCACCATCGAGCACAAGTCATGGAGCCTGATCGTCGGCCGCTTCGAGCCGACCAAGATGACGCTGAGGGCACCGATCCTTCACATCACAGAGGAGCCGAATCGCAACCGGTTCAACTACCAGTTGCTGATCAGGAAGCATGGCGGCGAGTCGGCGATGGCCGTGCCCGCTGTGGTCGTTCACGACGGGGTCATTCGCAGTGGCGAAGTGACCGGGGGCCGGTACACCCGCGTCGGCGAGGTCAGGATCGACGGGGAATTATTTGATGCCGGCTCGGGCTCGCGCATGTACCGGTTCGATCTGGGACAGAAGAAACAGATCAGCGACGACGGTCCGCAGCTGAGCGGGCGATTCAATCTGGGTGACGGTAGCGTGACCGCCCGGCTGGACCGGTTCAGCATCGACAGTCCGCAGCGCAACCTCCTGCCGCGGGCACTGCGCGAGTGGTGGGATCAATACGAACCGTCAGGATCGCTGTCGACGGTCACGTTCGAGTACAGCCCGGACCCGTCGGTAGGACTCAAGGCATTGGTAGAGTTGACCGATGCGGCCCTGTCGCTGCCGCAGACCGAGCCTTCCACGCGTCTCAGTTCGGTCACCGGTCGCATCGCCATCGAAAACGATCTGATCCGCCCTGAACTGAAATGCGTCGTGGAGCATCAGCAGCCCAACTTCACCGCAGACTGCGAAATAAGTGGTTGGGTCAAAGGCACGCAGCGCAACGCGCCGTACGACCTGTCCATTCGCGCCAAGGGTAATGTGCCGGTCGACGCCGGATCGAGCGCATCGACCGTTCCGTGGGAGCAACTGCCCAGAGTGTCCAAGATCGTGCGTTGGATCTTTCACCGCTTCGCGCCGAAGGGGCAGTTCGACGCATCGATCCAGGTGGCGCGCGGGCCGGACGGCTCGCCGCCTGCGAGCGTGCGTGGGACGGTGGACTTGACCGGTGACGGGCGATTCCTGCTGTTCCCGTACCCGCTATATGGCGTGAAAGCCCGGCTTCGTCTGGCGGACGACGGCATAGAGATCGTCAAGCTTGCCGGAAAGAGCGAGGGCGGCGCGTCCGTGACACTGGCCGGGAAGGTCTTTCCGCTGAGCCAGCATCCGGCCGTCGACGTCCACATCGTAGGAAACGACGTCCCGATCGACGAAGACCTGTTTTCCGCAATCCAGGTCAAGAGACCGCAGGTGGTGCCGGCGATCGACATGTTCATGGATCGCAAAGCCCACCGCCAGGTACAGGCTCGACTGAAGCAGCAACTGGCTGCGGCCGAATCGAAACGGGCATCGGTTGACGACCCGGCTGCGCTGTCGCGCCTCGAAGAACTGATCAGTCGGCGGCGAAAACTCCTCGAACGATTTGCGGCGTTCGAGCCGGGCGGGAAAGTCGCATCGCTCGCGGCCAAGGTGACGCGATCGAATGGACCTGGCCGGCCGACGAACGTGAGTACCGAGCTGGATTTGACGGGGGTCGGCATCCTGTTCCGGCACTGGCCCTATCCGGTTCGTGCCACCAAGGGCAGACTTATCATCGGCCCCGACAAGGTGGTCGCCGATGGGATTGAAGGCCGCGGACTCGACGATCGCGTCATCCTGACGATCGACGGCACGGTGACGACCTCATCCGGCGATTGGTCGCAAGCGATTCCCGACCTGACGGTTACGGCGAGCCAGTTGCCGCTCGACGACCTGCTGATCGCGACGGTGCCGACGCCTCAGGATCAGGTCATTCGATCGCTCGGGCTGTCCGGCCACGCAAGCGCCGTGGCCCATGTCTTTCGCAACAAGAAAGGGAAGATCGATTTCGCCATCAAGATGAAGGTCAACGACGTTCGGGCCCGGCCGAACGACGGCCGGTTCGCGATTGATCAGGTGCGCGGCGAGTTGACCGTGGGGCCGAAGCATATCGAGATCGATTCATTCGAAGGGGTCGCAGTCCGCCCCTCCGAGGATCGCGAACCCGCCTGCAAGCTGAAGTTGAGCGGCAGGGCCAGCTGGGAAGGATCGAGGACCTCCTGCGAGCTTCACTTGATCGGCACGGATCTGCGTCTTGAGGATCCGCTCGCCGACCTGCTGCCCGCGGGATCGGAACCGGCCCGTGCGATCGCGGCGCTGATCGAACAGCATCGACCTCGAGGACACTTCGACGCAGACCTTCGCTGCTCGAGCCGCGACGGCGAGCCTTTGGACTACACCCTGCGCCTCACGCCCAAGCGGATGGCCTTCGACCTGAATGACCAGACGGTCGAACTTCAGGACATCACCGGCGGGCTGACTCTGACCCCGAAGGCGGTCAGCATGAATGCCTTTCAGGGGTCGTGGGGCGTCGGACGATTCGACATCACCGGCAGCGTGCAACTGGTCGAACCGTTCGAAAAACAGCTGCGGCTCAGCGCTTCCGCCGATCGCCTGGATGCCACGGCCAGAGCGTTCCTGCCGCAGGCGGTGGTCCGCACGCTCGAGGCGCTTCGCGCCGATGGCCCCTACAGGATCAGCAACTGCGAGCTACACGTTCTGCCCATGGCCACCAAGGGCATTCGCAGTCGATTCGACGGCACCATCCACATCGAGGGCGCCAGCGGCGTCATCGGCGTTCCGATTACTGACCTGATTGGCGACCTGCGCGTCCAGACTCGCCAGATGGCCGATGCGGAATGGCCCGTTGTGCAGTTGACGCTCAACGCGGACCGGTTGAGGGCCGACCAGCGGCTGATCAGTCCGCTGACGGCGCAAATCGAGACAGACGGCAAGCAGGCAGATCGCCTGGTGATCCGCAAGCTGGAGGGCACCTGCTACGGCGGATCTCTGGCGGGTTCGGGCTGGGTCGATCTGGATGACAACATCTACAACCTTCGCCTGACACTCCACGACTCGGCGCTTGAATCGATCATCGATCCGTCTTCGGCCGGCAGCGAGGGTGCTGCGCCCAAGAAGAAAAATATTTCGAAGGGGCGCATCGCCGCGGCACTGGCGGTCGAAGGTCTCGTCGGAGACACCGCCCGGAGACGTGGCCGCGGCGAGCTACGCATTCGCGATGCGGTCATGTACGAGTTGCCCTTGACGCTCGGTCTGGTGCACGTGGTGAACCTGGCGGTTCCGACCTCGGGCGCGTTCGATCGGGCCGACATCGCCTATGAGATCGACGAAGGGGTGATCCGCTTCGAACAACTTCGATTCCATGCGCCGAGCGTCGAGATGGTCGGGTCGGGCACGATGCAATACGAGACGCGTGAGCTGGACCTCAGCCTGTACGCACGCAATCCTGAACGCCTCCTGTCCGTAACGGTTTCGGAATTGATCAACAAGTTCAAGGACGAGCTGATGAGCATCCGCGTGACCGGGACGCTCGACAAGCCGCAGGTGCAGGTGCAGAGCCTGCGTGGCATACGGCGTTCATGGGATCGGATCTTCGGCGACCAGGAGCAGGTCGGTCCGATCACCCAGGTGGTGGAGGAGTAGGGAAAAGCAGAAAAGTAAATGACTGGGGACTGATCAGGTGCGCCGTCTGTGATTCCCTGAGTTTCTGCTTTTCCGCTTTCCTGCTTTCGCATCCTTCTCCACGCCAAACACCGCCTGCAACTCATCGCGCCGTCCCCAACACACCCGGCCAGTACGTGACGCCCACTGCTTCCAGGATCGACTGAGGCAATCGGCCCTGCGGCGCCCGAACCTCGTCCGCGGGGCACGCGGGGATTGTGGCCAGGACGGAGGTCTGGTTCATTTTCTCGAGCCAGGGTCGGTTCGTGGAGACCGAGGCATCCGTCTTCGCGTCAACCTGCGATGACGTGTCGGTCACGAAGCCGTTGATGGCCAGGCCGGCAAGGCGGCAGCCCGCTGCGGCAAGCAGCCTCGCGGTCATCGCCGTGTGATTGAGCGTGCCGAGGCCGGATCGGGCCACGATGAGCACCGGGAACCCGATCGATGCGATCAGGTCGATCACGGTGTATTGCGGGTCTTTGGCATCGAGGGGAACGAGCACGCCGCCGATGCCCTCAACGAGAATCGCGTCGCAGGTCGCGTCGAGTCGCTCGAGGCTGTCGTTGATCGCCTGGCGGTCGACGGGCCTTTGCGAGATCTGGGCCGCCACCGCAGGGGCCACGGGTTGCCGGTAGCGAACTGGATTGATCACCTCGAGCGGTTCACGGCAATCGGCGAAATGGGCCAGCGCTTCGGCGTCCTCGCAGACGAGTCCCTCACGATCGCGTCGACAACCGGTCGCGATCGGCTTCAACACACCCACGCGCAAGCCCGTCCCGCTCGGCGCCGTCTGCTCGCCTTGCCGCAGGTGCCATGCGATCGCGCAGGTGACGACGGTCTTGCCGACGCCGGTGTCCGTTCCGGTGACGAAGAGCCCGGGCCGTTTGAGGCGCGGCGGCATGGGATCGTGGGAGTGCGTTACTGAAGATTGACCGGCATGACGACGTATAGAAAGTTGGAGCCGGAGCGCATGAGGCCCGGTTTGTTCGCGGCCTTGAGATCCAGGACGACCTCGTCGCCATCGACGACTTTCAGGGCGTCGAGAACGAACTGTGGGTTGAAGCCGATCTCCACCGGCTCGCCCTCGTAGCTGACGACGTCGGCGCGGACCTCGGCCTCGCCCAGATCGGGGGCACGGCTGGAGATGGTCAGGCCGTCACCGGTGAAGGCCATGCGGACACCCTTGGATTCCTCGGTGGTCAACAGGGCCGCGCGGCGCACGGCGCGAGCAAAGATCTCGGTGTTCAAAGTGGCTTTGCGGTCACCGTCCTTGGGCACGACATCCTTGTAGGGCGGAAAGTTGCCCTCGACCAGGTTCGATGACAGAACCATCTGATCGGTGCCGAAGACGATCTGGTTGTCCGCGATGCGCACGCGTACGTCCTGGTCGGCATCAACGAACAGCCTCTGGAGCATATGCAGTGCCTTGGTGGGAATGATGGCCGCGTGCTTTGCGGTATCAGCCGAGTCCTTGATGCTGCCACAGTCTCCCTTGGCCAGTGCGAGACGGCGGCCGTCGGTGGCGACGACCGTCAGCTTTTTGCCTTCGCGTTCCAGCAGGACCCCGTTCATCGCGTAACGGCTGGTCTCGCGCGCGGCGGCGAATATCGTCTTACCGATGAGCTGGCTGAGCTGGCCGGCGTTGATCTGGAAGTCGGGATCGCCAGTGAACTGCGGATCGGGCGGAAAATCTGAAACCGCCTGTCCGTAGATCTGAAAGTGGGAGTCCGGGCCGCGGATGTGGGCGACGTCCTTCTCAACAACGAGTTCGAGCGTCGGATCGACCGACTCCCGCACGATCTGAACCAGCTTGTCACAGGGGACCAGGGCCTCACCGCTTTCGGTGACCTCGACCCGCGGTGTGCTGACGCGCACGGACACTTCCAGGTCGGTCGATGCCAGGAACAGCAGACCGTCCTGTGCGGAAAGCTTCACACATCGCAGGACCGGTTTGGGTGTGCGGGCGACCACCACGCCGCCGACAAGGGTAAGCGATTCGACCAGAGCACCCCGATCGCATGTGACCTTCATGTCCGTATTCCTAATCGTCTTAGGGTAGCCGCGGCCAGGGTACTCGGCAAGGGGGTTGCCTGCAGGGGTCGACCGGCTACAATGCTCGACTCGATCGGCCTAGGACCGCGCGACTGCGAGACGAAGCACCATGCCGAAAAACAAGCCGCACAAGGGTCTGCTCAAACGGGTGAAGATCACCGCACGCGGAAAGGTGAAGGTCAAGCGATCGTGCAGCAGTCACTTGAACAGCCATATGACTGGCAAGCAGATTCGGAAGTTGCGAAAAAAGCAGTTGATCAAGCGTGCGGACATCGGGCGTGTGGCGAAGATGCTTCATAGGTCATTAACACCAGGATAGCGCTACCGCTGCGATGCGTTGCAGGGGAGTGGCCGTTAGGGTTTTTCGATTTGCGTTGAGTCGAGGGTACGTTTGACGAATCATGCTTGGTAATTCGGGTCGTCCGATTTGGAGTTGAAAAATGCCTCGGGTACGTAAGGGTGCTGCTCGCCGGCAGGCGAAGGTGCGCTGGTTCAAACAGGCCAAGGGCAATCGCGGGACGCGCCGCAACGCGTGGCGCCGCGTCAAGGAGGCGGTGACGCGGGCTGGCGTATACGCCTACCGTGACCGTCGGCTGATGAAGCGCGACTACCGCCGACTGTGGATCGTGCGGATCAACGCGGCCGTTCGTGAACGCGGCCTGCAGTACAGCCGGTTCGTTGCCGGACTCAAGGCGGCGAACATCGCTCTGAATCGCAAGATGCTCAGTGCCATCGCAATCGCCGATCCAGCCGGGTTCGACAAGATCGTTGACCAGGCCCGCGAAGCGCTGGGCCAGTCGAGTCGTTAGGGCCCGTCTGAGGCTCTTCAGACCGACGCGGTACGCACGGTCGGCGCGAGCCCAAGCTATCTTCTCATAAGACGCGCCATGACGGTGGACACGGAAATCTCTCTGAGCCGTGAGACCTGGCGGCTCTTCAGGATCATCTCTGAGTTCGTCGACGGCTTTGAGGCGATGTCCCAGATCGGCCCCGCCGTCACGGTATTCGGATCGGCGCGCACGGCGCCGGACCATCCGCTCTTTGACCAGGCCGTGCAGTGCGGTCGACTGCTCGTCGAAAACGATTTCGCCGTCATCACCGGCGGCGGGCCGGGCATCATGGAGGCCGCGAACAAGGGGGCCTCCGAGGCCGGCGGCATCTCGGTCGGGCTGAACATCAGCCTGCCGTTGGAGCAGAAACCCAATCCCTATCAGACCCACAGCCTCACGTTCCGCTACTTCTTCGTGCGGAAGGTGAACTTCGTGAAGTACGCCAAGGGGTTCATCATCTTTCCGGGCGGGTTCGGGACGATGGACGAATTTTTCGAGAGCATGACCCTCATTCAGACGCTGAAGGTCGAGCCGTTCCCGGTGGTTTGCGTGGGTCGCCAGTTCTGGTCCGGCCTGATCGAGTGGATGCGAAACGTCATGCTCGAATCGCATCAGAACATCAGCCCAGAAGACATGGACTTGTTTCACCTGACCGACGACGTCGAAGAGGCCGTGCGGATCGTCCGGTCCTGCTTTGATCGCAGATCGGCCGCCGGACCCGGTGGCCCAACGATCCCCGCGGCCGCGGCGGAACCCACCGCCGAAGGCACCCGCGCCGGCATCGATCCGACGCGGGTTCAAGGCGACCCGCACCGGCTCAAGAATCCTCATTCTGAGTGATGCAAGGCCGCCGGTGCTGAGTTGCGGGGCGCGACTCAAGTCGCAAGTCGCAAGTGGTGAGAGTCAAAAGTCGGGGAAAGAGTGTCGAGTGCGGAGTCGCTGATTGAAACGCGTGCGCCACGTCGTCGGGCTCCTTGACTTGCGACTTGCGACTGGTACAACGCAATGTGCCGCGTGTTAGTAAATGCTCTCTATGCGCGCACCCTGGTAATAGAACCCGAGGATTGATGCGGCGTTGTAACCGGCTTTGGCCAGGGCCTCGCCGCCGTACTGGCACATGCCGACGCCGTGGCCGTGGCCGCGACCATCGGTGAACCGGACCGTCGACCCTTCGACAGCGACGCGCACATGGGCGCTGGGCAGACGCGAGCCTTGACTCAGCGATGTCAGGGCCGGATCGTCACGGTTGCAGGCGTGGCGAAACGATTCGGCGGCCAGCGTAAACGTTCTGCGTGACCGGTCGGTCACCGTGAAACGCGCCGGCCGACCCGCGGCGTTGCGCCGCGTGACGGTGATCGATGTCAGGCCGCGAAGCGCCGCGATCGCGTGCTTCTTGGCCTTTCCCCATAATGCCAGGCGCCGGCCCAGCGTTGCGGTGGGGCGGCTGATCGGACCCCAGCGGTAAAATCGGCTCTGGGCGCACCAGGGACCGTGTTCTCGCCCACGCAGCGGCGCCGCGTCTCGCGAGTTGGGAAAGGCCAGCGCCGCGTCCTGCCCCACCCCCCCGCAGCAACTGGAGTAGTAGGCGCGAAGCACCTGGCCTCGGTAGGTCAGCATCATGCCGCGGGTCGCGCGCACGGCATGGTGGGCCCTGGGATTCCCGGTAATGCCCGCGTAGGCCTGGCTGGCGGTCGTGGATTCCAGATCGAAGTGTTTGCGACGACCCTTCGACATTTCGTGCATCGCGTAGGAACGGGCCGCAATGGCCTGGGCAACGAATGTGGCGTCGCGCCAGTGCGGGAGCAGTTCCCGGTCCAGGACGCCGGGCAGGTACGATTCCATCGGCACGTGGTTCACCGCGTCGACGCACGCCGCCGCGACGGCGGCGTGCAGCCGTACGGTGCCCGGATAACCGCGGCCGTCGATCCAGATGCCGCCCCCGGCCGCATCGGTCACTTCCAGTACCGAATGGCGCCATTCGACAGCGGCGCCGCTCGCGTCGCGGATGGCAAACCCATGGGCCGTGCCCTGCACGGACACCGGCGACTTGAACGATCGGGTGGCTTGTTGCGCGGCCCCCGGGCTGATCAGGACGTCACCGGACGTCGCGAGGCGAAGCTCGGAAAGATTTCGTCCGATGCGAATGCGTACGGTCGGGCCGTCCTGATTGGCTCGGGGCGGTCGCCATTCCACGGCCGCCTCGTCGCGATGTTCTTCCTGGCAGCCGCAGAGCGACAGCGCCACGAGCAGCGCCTGTCCGACGCGCCGACAGACGCGTCGACCACTTCGCCGCCAAGTGCGCCGGGCTCCTTCTGGTGGTGTGATTTCCCTGATCGAACTCATCCGCTGGATCATCCCTGATCCCCAGTCTGGACCGTTCACCATGAGCGATTATACCGGGAGTCCCGGCGGATGGCGACGGCCGAACCGGTGACTGGATCGTGCCCAGCGAGCCAAAAATGGCGTTTTCGGCTAGAGCGTTTTGAAACCAAACGTCGCGTTTTGAGCGTCTGCGAAGCAAGCCTGGCGCGGAGGGCGAAACAGGCGACCCCGCTGCGGGTCGTCGATGCAGCACGACAACGCCAGACGCGGCTGTAGCCAGTTCAGGACACTACTGTTTGGCTTCAAACCGCTCCAGGTGTCGTCAGGTCAGAAAACCTGATTGGCCGCCGAGTCGTTGGCCTGAAACAGGCCGGTGTTCTCGTCGTAGTACCAGTCGCTGGTGCCGACGGCGCCGTCTGAGAGCGTGTTGGTGCTGGTAAAAGGATTCATCGGAATCGACTGGATGTACGGTCCAAAGGGGAACCCCAGTGTGCCAATGGGGGCGGTCGCCCTAGTGGCGTCGCTGGAAAGTGTCATCTGGTCCAGAAAGTCCGCCAGCAGCGGGTATTCTTCGTTGTGGTGCTGCCGGTAGATCTCCAGATGC
>CAUZBA010000065.1:0-11448 GCA_963577635.1 Phycisphaerae bacterium | reverse complement strand
CCCCCCCCACCCGATTCGATCCTGTAGATCTCCGTTCCCATCCTGTAGATCCTGTCAACAAAGTTGTGCGCCTACCCGCTAGCGACGTTGACACCCAGCAGCCCCGCCGCGTTGTCGTGGAGGATCTTGCGCTTGGCGCCGTCGGGGATCTCGGCGTAGGCAATGCGCGCTTTCTGCATCGCGGCCCAGTAAATCGGCGTGTCGGTGCCGAACAGGATCCGATCGTGACCCAGCGTTTCGACCGCGTATTCGATCAGGTTGGAGGTGACCGATCTGAACGATGAGGTGTCGGCCCACACGTTGCCCGCAGTGCCCGCCTGCACCGCGTTGATCTGGCGGTCGAGGGTATCGTCGACGTCGTCATTACCCAGGTGCGCGAGGATCAGGCGGACATTCGGAAATCGGTTGGCGTAGGGGATGAACCGCTCCGGTTCGTTGCCGGCGTGGCCAGTGTGGGTCAACGTCAGGACGTGACGCTCGTGCAAATAGGCGAACACCTCCTCGGCGCATTGTTCGACGGGCCAGTGGTGGAAGCGCGGATGCAGCTTCACACCCGTGCAGCGCGGGTGACTCAGAAGTTTGTCGGTCTGGTCCTGCCATCCCGGGCGTTTCGGATTGACTACCGCCCAGAAACGCAGGTTGTCGTACTGCTCCGCGGCGGCGACGGCCAGGGCATTGCCGGCTGCGACATCGGCCAGTTGATCCGGTGCCGCGTCGAACGCCCCTAACTCAGAAACGACCGTCAAGGCGATCCGGCACGCCTCGGCGCGGCGGCTGACTTCCTCAGGCGGCGCGCCTTGACAGTGCGCGGTGAGGGGATCGTCAATCCCGGCCCAGACGCCGGTGTGGCCGTGGATGTCAATGGCGGGAAACTGCATCCATTCGAAACCCTCGGTCGTCATGGGCGCGTGCTCCGGATCCACTTCAACAGTTCGGATTGTGACATGCAGTTGACGACGTCACCCGCCCCGGCCCCCGCGCGGCGCGCCGTGACAACGCCGTAGATCAGCTCGTCGAGGTTGCCGGGCCCGTGGGCGTCGGTGTTGATCGACAGCTTGACGCCGGCTTCGATCGCGGCCCTGGCGTGCGTGTCGCGCAGGTCGAGGCGATTGTGGTTGGCATTGATTTCCAGCGAGATACCACGGGCCGCGGCGGCGCTGATCACCTGCTTCATATCGGGCGAGAGACCTTCGCGCCGACCGATCAGGCGCCCGGTGGGGTGGCCGATGATCGTCACGTACGGGTTCTCGATCGCCTTGATCAGGCGTCCTGTCGCCTTGGCGGGTTCCGCGGTCAGGGCGCTGTGCGGCGAGGCGACGACCAGATCGAGTTCGGCGAGCAGACTGTCGGGATAATCGAGCTTGCCGTCGGCAAGGATGTCCACCTCGCTGCCGACAAGAATGTGGATCGAATCTTTCATCCGGTCGCGAACCGCGTGCACGGCTTCGATGTGCCGTTCGAGGCGTTGTGGTGTGAGGCCGTTGGCCTGGGCCTCGCTCTGGGAGTGATCGGTCACGGCGACCGTGTGAAAACCGCGCCGGGCGGCGGCCTCGGCCAGCTCCTCGATGGACCAGCGGCCGTCGCTGGCGGTCGTATGGGCGTGCAGTTCCGCCCGGATGTCGCGAAGCTCGATCAGATCGGGCAGCGCCGCAGTCTCAGCCTGAGCGAACTCACCGCGATCTTCGCGCAGCTCTGGCGGGATCCAGGGCAACCCCAGCGCCGCGAACACGTTCTGCTCGGTCTCGGCGGCCACGGTTTCGCCGTCGCGAAACAGGCCGTACTCGTTGAGCCGCATGGATTGTTCGATCGCCCGCTGCCGCATGACGATGTTGTGTTCCTTGGAGCCGGTGAAATACATCAGCGCCGCGCCGAATTGCCCGGGTGCGACAATTCTCAGGTCTGCCTGAACTTTGTCTTGCGTGCGGACGGAAGTTTTCGTGACGCCTTTGACCAGCACCTCGGTGACCGGCTCGAGGCCGACGAACGCGTCGCTGATCGCGGCGGCATCGTCCGGCTCGGCGGCGACGATGATGTCGAGGTCGCCGATCGTATCCCTCCCGCGGCGCAGGCTGCCCGCGTAGGTGGCCTGCTTGACGGTCTTGAGCTTGTCGAGAGATTCGACGAAGCGCAACGCCAGGGGCAGGGCCCGGCCGAGAACAACGCGACCCCCTGACGACTCGGCAAAGGCGATGCTCTTGCGCAGGTTGTCCAGCTTTTTCTTGCCCAGGCCCGGCAGGGCGGCGAGCTGGTCGCCCTCGAGCTTCAGCTTGAGGTCGCCGAGCGATTCGACGCCGGCGTCTTTCCAAAGCAGGCCGATCGTCTTGGGGCCCAGTCCGCCCACCTCGAGCAGTTCCAGCAGGCCCGCGGGAATCTGCGACATCAGCTCTTCGTGCTCTTCGAGTTCGCCGGTGGTGAGCCATTCCGCGACACGCTTGGCCATCCCCTTGCCGATGCCGTCGATCTTCGTCAACTGTTCGAGGTCCGGGCCGATGTCGGCCACGTCGTCGGTCAGGTCGGCCAGGGCCCGCCCCGCCCGCGCGAACGCATTGATTCGAAACCGGTCGGTCCCCAGGATCTGCAGAACGTCGGCGATCTGCTCAAAGACCGCGGCGATCTGATCGTTAGTCCGGCTCATCGCCGCGGCATTGTACGGCGCGATCGCAGAGGGGAGTTGACAGGAGGGAAAGAGCAGGAGAGCAGGAACGCGGAAGAGCAGGAAAGTTGTCCGACTCCGATTTCCTGCTCTCTCGCTCTTTCGCTTTCCTGCTCTCGCCCATCCTGTAAATCCTGTCAAAAAATCGTGCGCCTCCACCAGGGCGACGTCACCACTGCCTGGCGCTCTTTCCGCTACACTCTCGACTCCAACGGCAGGCAATAGCGCAATGGATTATGTGCCGATCACGGAATCGCAGAGACGGAAGATGCTCGACACGATCGGTGTGTCGCAAACGGAGGAGTTGTACACGAGCCTCTCGCCGGAGCACCGTCTGGATAGACCGCTCGACCTGCCCCCGGCGCTCAGCGAATTGCAGCTGATGCGGACGCTGCGGGCCATGGCTGACGAGAATCGACCCGCCGCGTCACCCGATACGGCGGGGTTTCTCGGCGGCGGCGCGTACGATCACTTCATCCCGGCGGTCGTCGACGCGCTCGCCGGCCAGAGTGCTTTCGTCACGGCCTACACGCCGTACCAGGCGGAGGCCTCGCAAGGCGCGCTGCAGGCGTTTTTCGAGTTTCAGACGCAAATCTGCCGCCTCACCGGCCTGGATGTGGCAAACGCGTCACTTTATGACGGTGCCACCGCGACCGCCGAAGCCGTGATGATGGCGTTGAACGTCACGGGCCGGCGCCGCGTGCTGGTTGCATCCACACTTCACCCGCACACGCGGCAGGTCCTGCGCACCTATCTGGCCGACCTGCCGGCCCACGTCGTTGAGATTCCGGCCACGAACGGTGTCGTATCGGTCGAAACGTTGCGCGAGGCAATGGCGGCCGGCAACGGCGGCGCGACATCAGCCGATGTGGCGTGTGTCGTGGTCCAGTCACCGAACGTGTACGGCTGCATCGAAGATTGGTCGGCGCTGTTCGCGGCGGCTCACGAGGTGGCTGGGACACTCGCCGTGGCCGTCATCAACCCGATCGCCTGCGCCCTGTTGAAGACGCCCGGTGCCTGCGGGGCCGACATCGCCGTGGGCGAAGGGCAACCCCTGGGGATCCCCCTTCAATACGGTGGGCCGTATCTGGGGCTGCTCGCGGCGCGGCGCAAGCTGATGCGCAAAATGCCCGGCCGTTTGATCGGACAGACCACGGACGCCCAGGGCCGGCGCAGCTTCTGCCTGACACTCCAGACCCGCGAACAGCACATCCGAGGCGCCAAGGCGACGAGCAACGTCTGTACGAACCAGGGATTGCTGGCACTGCGGGCGACGATCTACCTGAGCGCCATGGGCCCCGAGGGTCTGCGGCAGGTCGCCGAACAGTGCACTCACAAGGCGCACCACGCGGCGGCGCGCCTCGACGCTGTTGAGGGTTACAGCCTCGCGTTCGAGGGACCGTTCTTTCACGAGTTCGTCGTGAACTGTCCGGTGCCTGCCCGGGCCGTGATCGACGCGGGGCGCACACAAAGAATCATGCCGGGACTGGATTGCGGCGCCTTGGGCATCGGCGACGCGAATCAACTGTTGGTTGCGGTGACCGAGAATCGCACGGCCGCTGAGATCGACGGTCTCGCGGCGCTATTTCAACAGGCCTCGCGAGTCAATGTTTCGTCCAACGCCAATTAACCATGAAAGCCGACAGCGATCGGAATCCCATACCTGATGACGCAGGCGGCGCCGAGTCGCCCCCGCTGATCTTCGAGCGGTCCACGCCGGGCGCCCGCGCGACCGACCTGCCGTCGCTCGACGTGCCCGAGTCGGTTCTGCCTGCGCATCTGGTGGCCGACGAGCCGCCCGCGTTGCCGCAGATCGGTCAGGTGGACCTCGTGCGCCACTACACTCGCCTGGCCGAACGAAACTTTTCGGTTGACGCCAACTTCTATCCGCTTGGTTCGTGCACGATGAAGTACAACCCGAAAGTCAACGAGCAGGCCGCGGCGATGCCGGGGTTCACGGGCCTGCACCCGCTGCAGGATGACGCCGACGTGCAGGGGGCGCTGCGCATGCTGTACGAATTGCGCCTGGCACTGGCGGAAATCGCTGGTCTGGATGAAGTGTGCCTGCAGCCTGCGGCGGGTGCTCACGGCGAGTACACGGCGCTCCGCGTCATCCGTGCCTGGTTCCAGGACCCCGAGGGCGGCAACCAGCCGCGGCGAAATACGATCGTTGCGCCCGACACCGCGCACGGCACGAACCCCGCTTCCTGCACGATGTGCGGTGCCGGCGTGGTGACCGTGCCCTCGTCGGCCGACGGTCTGGTGGACCTCGACGCGCTGCGCGACCTGGTTGACGACACGACCGTCGCGATGATGATCACCAACCCGAACACCTCGGGCCTCTTCGACGGCTCGATCGGCCGGATCGCTGAAATTCTGCACGACGCGGGCGCGCTACTCTACCTCGACGGCGCCAACATGAACGCGATCGTAGGCGTGGCCCGGCCCGGCGACTTCGGCGTCGACGCGATGCACTACAACACCCACAAGACGTTCTCGACACCGCACGGCTGCGGCGGCCCGGGGGCCGGGCCGATCGCGGTGCGCGATTTTCTGAGTCCCTATCTGCCCGTGCCGCAGGTACAGGTCCGGGAAGCGACGAAGGGGGTGGAATATTACCTTGATCACGATCGGCCGAAGTCGATCGGGAAGGTTCGCAGTTTTTTCGGTCAGTTCGGCGTGCTGCTGCGCTGCTGGGCGTACATTTCGGCGTGCGGGCCGGAGGGTCTTCGGCACGTGGCGCAGACCGCGGTGCTCAATGCCAACTATCTCGCCGCGGGACTGCGTGACCGATACGAGACGCCCTTTTTCGATCCGGGTCGCCGGCGCTTCTGTGCCCACGAGTTCATCGCGGTGCCGCAACGCCTCCTGGATCACGGCGTGTCGCTGATCGACATCGCCAAGCGGCTGATCGACTTCGGCATTCACCCGCCGACCATGCATTGGCCCGTGCACAACTGTCTCATGATCGAACCCACGGAGACCGAGAGCCTCGCGACGCTCGACCGATTCGTCGAGGTGATGCTGAGGATCGCTGACGAGATCGAAGCCGACGCCGCGCACGTCCGGGCCGCGCCCCACAATGCCCCCGTCCGCCGCGTCGACGAAGTCGCGGCGGCGAGAAATCCCGTCCTTGCGCACGAAGACGTCGAATGACGGGGCGGACGTAGGATTTACAGGATGGGAGCGGAGATCTACGGGATCGGCGAGAGCGAGAGAGCAAGAGAGCAGGAAATTGGAGTCGGACAACTTCCCTGCTCTTCCGCTTTCCTGCTCTCCTGCTCTAATCATCCTGTCAACTCCCCCGCGACGCTCCTGGATCCCGACGACGGAGACCACACCATGAATAGCGCGTTTTGGGGTCTTTCGAACATGCACGCCGGTGTCGAAGCCGCGCGGGCCGAGGCGAGCGCCGCGGGTGCG
This sequence comes from Phycisphaerae bacterium, assembly GCA_963577635.1. GTDB lineage: Bacteria > Planctomycetota > Phycisphaerae > Phycisphaerales > Phycisphaeraceae > CAUZBA01. The sequence goes on along the minus strand of CAUZBA010000065.1, from coordinate 5,372 downwards.
CGAAATCAGGCCAACCAGGCGATCCGTACGGTCAATGATCTGCAGGAACAGCTCGACAAACTGACGCTGATCAACATGGCCATGTGGTCGATGCTCCAGGACGTCGGTCGTTTCAAGGAGGAGGATCTGATCCGACGTGTCCAGGATCTCGACCTGATGGACGGGGTTCCTGACGGGAAGATCACACGGCAGGTGGCGAGGTGTCCCAAGTGCGACCGCATCATGTCACCCAAGCACAAGAAATGCCTCTACTGCGAGTACGCGAATCTGAAGAGCAGCGCGTTCGACGATGTGACGTAATCGCGGGCTGCGCCCGCGGGTCGCACGTGGTGAGAGTTGCAAGTCGGGTAGTCCCCGGGGGCGGAATGTCCATTATTCTGGTGCTCGATCGTTACCAGCAATTTGTCATTCGGATAAGCGGCAGTGAAATCTTTCTCCACGCGTAGGCAAGTTGTGCTCGTGACGCTTTTTGCCCTGGTGGGCGCGGGCCGCATTGTCGCGACTTATGGAATATTGACGCAGACGTACGATGAGCCTGCGCACATCGCTACCGGGATGGATTGGTTGGAAGGTGCATACACACGCGACTATCTTCATCCGCCGTTGGCCCGCGTCGCTGCGGCGCTTGGGCCGTACCTCGCGGGCGCCAGGAAGGCCGGACACGAGAACGACTGGGTCGACGGCAATCACAAGAGCATATGGACTGACGGCGATCACATCCTTCAATCCGACGGGAAGTACCGGCGCAACCTCTCGCTGGCGCGTCTGGGAGTACTTCCGTTCTTCGTGGTGGGGACGGTGCTGGTCTATGTCTGGGGGCGGATGCTCGCAGGGGCCGTGGTCGGCGTGATCGCGGCGCTGCTGTACACCACGCTTCCACCGATCCTCGCCCACGCGGGTCTGGCCACGACCGACTTTGTCTTCGTGGTAACCTACCAGGCGGCCGTGTTGGCGATCATCGTCTGGTTGAAGCGGGCCAACGCGATGAACAGTGTCGTTCTGGGGCTTGCCCTCGCGGTCGCGATGCTCTCGAAGATGTCGGCGGCGGTGTATCTGCCCGCCACCATCGCGGCGGTACTGGCGGTCCGCTTCGGCGTCAGCGGGCGATTGAACCCCTGTTCGCGATGGAGCACTCTGGCGGGCAGGCTGGGGCTGGTCGCGTTCGTCGGCGCTGCGGTCTTCTGGGGAGGCTATCGCTTCACGTTCGATCTGCTGCCACCGCAGATCGTCAAGGGGGTGCCATTCGCGGAAACGCTCGCCGAAGTTCCGATCCCCGCGCCGGCGTTCGTTGCCGGGCTCATCGAGCTCAAGAACCACAACCAGCGCGGGTTGGCGCCCTATTTCATGGGAAGCGCGGGACGTTCCGTGTGGTTCTTCCCCGCGGTCGTGGTTCTAAAGACTCCGATGGCGCTGCTGCTCCTGGGGCTCGCAGGAATCGTTCTCGCGTGGACGCGATCGCGCCGGGAATCCAACTGGGAGCTGGCCGCGCCACTCGCCTGCGTGCTGGTCGTGATGTGCATCAGCATCTCTGCCAGAATCAACATGGGTGTTCGGCACGTCCTGCCGCTCTATTGGCCGCTGGTGGTCGTCGCCGCGCTGGCTGCTCGCTGGCTTTGGGATCAGCACGGACTGCGCCACCTCGCGCGGATCGCGGTGGTGGTTCTGCTGCTTTGGCAACTCGCGGTTTCGGCGCTCGTCCACCCCGACTACCTCGCGTACTTCAACGAGCTGGCGGGAGGCAAGCCTGAGCGGTTCCTGATCGACAGCGACCTAGACTGGGGCCAGGACCTCGGTCGACTGTCGAATGAACTGCGGGCTCGCGGCATCAAGAACCTGCACCTGGCGTACTTCGGTTCGAGGTACATGGATCTGAACCGGCACGGCCTGCCGGCGTGGCAGCCCCTTCGGCCCAATCAAAGGGCCGAGGGCTGGGTGGCGATCAGCGTCCTGATCCTGAAAAGCGGCAACGAATATCGCTGGCTCGAGGCGTACGAACCCGTGGCCCACATCGGTCGATCGATGCGCCTGTACGACGTTCCCCCGCATGACGGGGCCAGCGAACCCGGATAGGCGTGATGAAGAAACGACCACTCGGCTTCTTGGTGTTGGTGATATTCGCACTCGTTGGTGCCGCTTGTATGTCGTGGTTGGCGCAATCTTCTGACAACCCTTCGTCACCGGCCCCACCAGACGACGATAACGGGGTCGGGCGGCAAGAGACGTCCGATCACCAGCATCCCGCCGTGCGGCATCAAAACGACAACAACGGATCAGCCGCACAGGCCGGCGGTGAACCGGTCACCGCGGACTCCGATGCGAATCGGCGTCAGCCCGGCATTCGCGGTCAACCGGCGCCCAGTTTGCAGATCGATCGGTGGTACAATCTGCCCCCAGGCGCAAAATCCACCGACGTTGCCGATTACAGAGGAAAGGTCGTCTACCTGTACGGTTTCCAATCCTGGTGTCCCGGTTGTCATCGCTACGGCTTTCCGACGCTGACGGAACTGATCAAACGCTACAAGGACAATGACGAGGTTGTGTTCCTCGCGGTTCAGACGACTTTCGAGGGCTTTTCCACGAATACGCCACAGAGAGCGAAGGCAACCGCCGACCGTTACGGCCTGGGCATCCCCGTCGGGCACGACGGGTCTGCAAACCAGCCTTCAACAGTCATGCGCCGCTATCGAACTGGCGGTACGCCGTGGACAGTGATCATCGACCCCGAGGGCACTGTTCGATTCAACGACTTCCACATACAACCAGCCGCTGCGGTAGCGATGATCGATCGGCTCCTTGCAGGAAACGACCTATAGGGCCTGCCTTGTTCTGGCGCTCCACACCAGGTTGAACCGCTTTTCGTGCGGCCTGAGCTGCTCGTGGAACGCGCGGATCTCCTGATCCCACCGCGGATTGTCGTCGTCCCAGTAGGGCTGGACGAAGTCCAGGAAAAAACCCGGCCATTTCCTGTCCTTTTCGTGGCGTGGCATGAGGTGGATGTGCGGATGCTCGAACGTCGGGTTGTTGCCGCACAGCGCCAGGTTGACCTTCAGGATTTCCGGGTGCACTTTCTTGATCGCTTGGCCGCAGACGTGCAGCATGCCGTAGTAATCGGCCTGGACCTGGTCGGTGAGTTCGGTGATGTCGCCGAAATGCGGCCGGCTGGCGAGGACGAGCCTGCCCGGAAGCGTCTGGTCGCGGTGCAGAAAAAGGACGATGCTGTCTGACGTGACGAGCCTGACGAAGTGCTCGGTCGAATCGTCGTCATTTTCCAGATCGCAATAGAAGCAGGTTGACGCGCCGTTCGTCTTTTCTGGACTCATGCGCAGGATTGTAGCCTCAGGTTAGGCGCGCCCAAAACCGGGGTCGACGGCGACGTTTCTGATCCTGTTGGATTTTCCGCGATTGGATGGCGGCGAGCTCAGTGGATTCGGCGCGCGCAAATGGTGTATCTTTTTCGTGTCAGGAACCGTCTCACGATGCCCACATCCACGCCGGCCGCTTCCGTCGTCATGTTCCTTGCCGCCGCCGCGCTCGGCTCGCTGGGATCCTACCTGTACAAGTCGGGCGCCGATGCGGCCAGCGGGACGATCCTCTCTTTGGCGACGCAGTGGCGCATTCTTGCCGGAGTCGGTTGCTACGGTGCCGTCATGGTGCTGTTCGTCGGCGCATTCAGGATCGGAGGCGCGCTGACCGTGCTGTATCCGATCTATGCGACGACGTTCATCTTCGGCGCCATCATCGGGAAGCTGGCCTACGACGTGCCGATTCGCCCCGCCAACATCGTCGGCATGGCGCTGCTGATCATGGGCATGTACCTGATGGGCCGGCAGTGAACGCAGGTTTCTCTTGGAACGCCGCATGGCTCCCGCGCCGCGCACGCACGATCCCGTTGCCGACCGCCGACCGCTAAAGGTCCGTGATGCGCTGCCATGGGACGCCGTGGCACGCGGTTGCGTGCGACTCGGCCTGACACCCAACACGATCAGCGTAATCGGTCTCTGTCTCGGCATCGCCAGTGGCATGGCGCTCGTCGCGACGGCGATGGTGGGCAGCGTCCTCAGCCAGCGTCTCTCGTTCCTCACGGCGGTCGTGTTGGTGGCCGGTCGCGGTGCGTGCAACATTCTGGACGGCGTGGTGGCCGTCAACACGGCCAAGACCTCGCCATTCGGTCTTCTTTACAACGAAGTGCCCGACCGCATCGCCGATGCCGCGGCGATGATCGGCGCCGGCTTCGCGGTCGGCGGCACGCCAACACTCGGGTGGGCGGCCGCGGGCGTGGCCGTGTTCGTCGCATACGTCCGCACCCAGGCGGTGGTTGCCAGGGGCGCCGACCGACTTCGCCGGCCCGATGGCCAAGCCCGCGCGCATGGCGGTGCTGTCGCTTGCGTCGATCTACACCGCGGCGGCCCCGGTCGATTGGCGGCCCGGCTGGGGGCCGTCCGGCGATTGGGGTGCGATCGACGTCGCCCTTGCGATGATTGTCATCGGTGGATTGATCACGGCCGGACGCCGTCTTCGCCGCGCCGCTTCGGCGCTGAATGAGGAACACTCGTGATCGCGCCGGTGGAACACGATCCGACGTAATGGCAGCGTCTCTGGGTTCCCTCCGAGGCGCTCGACCACCCCGCAACGATCGGCATGTGTGCGGCCATCATGGTCGCGCGGGTCGCTTCGCCGATCCTGGTGTTCGTGCTGAGCGTGACCGGCCGAGGCGACGCCGCACTGCGCAGGGAACTGATGCGCCGCATCGGTTCGTGGACCATCCTCGCCCCCGCGGTGGTGGTGCCGATTCTGCTCGGGCCCGGGGCGGCGATACTCCTGACCCTGGTGCTCTCGGTGCTGTGCTACCGCGAGTACGCTCGCGCCACGGGTCTGTTCCGCGATCGTCTGACCAGCACACTGGTCGTGCTGGGTATCGGCATGGTCACGTTCGCGTCGATCGACCACTACTACCGGCTGTTCGTGGCGAGCTGGCCGCTGCCGGTGTCGCTGATCGCGGGGCTGGTGATCCTGCGCGACGAACCGCGCGGTTACATTCAGCGCGTCGCGATGGCGATCATGGCGTTCATGTTTTTCGCCGCCGGGCTCGGGCACTTCGGCTATTTCGCCAACGACCCGAGCTATCGCCCGGTCCTGCTGTGGCTTCTGATTTGCACCGAAATGAACGACGTCTTCGCTTACGCCTGCGGCAAGCTGTTTGGTCGCCGCCGCCTGCTGCCCAACACCAGTCCGAACAAGACGTGGGCGGGGTCGATCGGCGCGCTGGCGTGCACGATCGGCATGGCCGTGGGCGTGGGCTGGGTCGTCTTCGACGGTTCGCCGGTTCAGTGGTGGGTCCATCTGGTGGCGATCGGCGCGATGATCAGCATCGC
>CAUZBA010000064.1:0-11670 GCA_963577635.1 Phycisphaerae bacterium | reverse complement strand
TCACCTGCTGCTGTTGAGTTGCTCCTATCTCATCCTGCTGGAGCGCAAGATCTGCGCCTGGATCCAGGACCGGATCGGCCCGAACCGGACGAATCTCTCATTCGGAGTGCTTCCGGTAAGGCACCACATGTGGGGCCTCGGTCAGCCTCTGGCCGACGGGCTGAAACTGATGCTGAAAGAGGAGTACACGCCGCTGGGCGTGGACCGGTTGCTGTTTCTGCTCGCCCCGATCGCGGTGATGATCCCCGCCATGCTGTCCTGGGCGGTGGTTCCCTGGGGTGGTTACCTCGAGTGGGGCAGCGATGCCCTGGCGATCACCGCGGCTCCTATCAACGTGGGCGTGATCTACATCCTGGCCGTCGGGTCGCTGGCCGTTTACGGCGTGGTCCTGGGCGGGTACGCGTCGAACAGCAAGTACTCGTTTTTCGGCGGCCTGCGCGCGACGGCGCAGATGCTCAGCTATGAGATCCCCATGGGGCTTTCCGTGCTGATTGTTCTGCTCATGACCGGATCCGCGACGGCGCACGTTCTGGTCCACGATCAGGCGAACGGCGTGTGGCACCTGTTCACGCAGCCGGTGGCGGCGACCGTTTTCTTCACGTGTGTGCTGGCCGAGTGCAACCGGGCACCGTTCGATTTGGCGGAGGCCGAACAGGAACTGGTCGGTGGCTACCACACCGAGTACTCGTCGATGAAGTGGGCGATGTTCTTTCTCGGTGAGTACATGCACATGATCGCCGGCTCGGCATTCTTCTGCATCCTGTTCCTAGGCGGATGGGATCTGCCGTTTATTCAGGAGTCGCTCGTGGGCGGCGTCGGTCTGGTTCTGCTCAAGTTCGCGGCGTTTCTGTTGAAGATCTTCCTGTTGCTGTCGCTGATGATGGTCGTGCGCTGGACCCTGCCGCGGTTTCGTTTCGACCAGCTGATGCGGCTGGCTTGGCGCGTGCTGATCCCGATGACCATGCTGATGCTTCTGATCAACGCCGTCATCGTGTTCGCCGGGGCCGGCGGATGGTGGGCCCTGGCGGGCAACGCGTTGGTCGCGGCCATCGTCCTGCTCGTTGGCCCGCTGCTACCGGCTGGTCCCGCAGTCAACCGACGCGTGCCATTGGCCGGGTCGAGGTTCATGCCGCCAGCATGATGTCTGCTGTCGGTGGGGGTGAGGCACGAAGGCACGCAGGCACGAAGGGGTGGTGTCGCAACTACCGCCGCGACGGAATGCCTTGTCGATGGCGGGTAAGTGACTTCAAATAGGGAAGAGCGAAACCGAAACGGACGGCGCCGCGAACCGCAACCCTACGTGCCTTCGTGCCTCAACGCTTCTCCCCTTCGTGCGTCCCCCAACAACGTATGTCCCGTCAGGTGAAGAAACACGTCCTCGAGCGTGGCCCGGCCTATGGTGGTGCTCTGGATTCGCTCGCCGAAGGCCGCCGAAAGTTCGACGGCGAACGCTGCGCCTTTTGCATTCTGCAGGCGAATCGTGCCGCCGACCAGCGTCGGCACCGCCCCCTCGGTCCACGGCCCGAAGCGCTGTTCGATGGCATCTCGCAATTGGCCGGCATCCTGACCGGTGGCCGGCTCAATCCGAATCACCGGTGCGCCGATGCGGCCGGTTAGTCCCGCGGGCGAATCCAACGCGATCAGGCGTCCCCGATTGAGAATGGCGAGCCGGTCGCAGCGCTGCGCCTGCTCCATCAGATGAGTGGTGAGCGCCACGGTCACGTTCCGCTGCGCGCGGACCGACTCCAACAACTTCCACAGGTCGCGGCGCCCCGCGGGGTCCAGACCGGTCTCGGGTTCGTCGAGCAGCAACAGGCACGGGTCATGCAGCATCGCTTTGGCCACTTCCAGCCGACGTCGCATCCCGCCGCTGAAGGTCTCGATCAGGTCGCGGCGGCGGTCAAGCAGGCCGAACCGCTCAAGCAACATGCCGGCTCGCTCTCTGAGTTCAGGCCCTCTTAGACCGTACAGACGGCCTTGATGGATCATGTTCTCCCATGCGGTCAGCTTGAGGTCGACGCTCGGTTGCTGGAAGACCACACCCAGCTGAGCGCGTACCTGATGGGGACGACCCGCCACATCGTCACCGAATACGCTGGCGCGACCGTGAGTGGGTCGCATCATCGTCGCAAGAATCCGAAACAGCGTCGTCTTTCCGCTGCCGTTGGGCCCCAGCACGCCGAAGATCTCTCCGGCGGCCACATCGAGACTCACCCCGTCGAGCGCCGCATCCGCGGATGCCGTGGAATGATCGCGACCGGTGCCTCGGGAGATCGATCCGCGATAACTGTAGCCGAGCGATTCCAGGCGGATCGCCGCCGGCGTGTCGTCGCCGACCTCATGGTGACGCCGATGGATTTCGCGATTTTCGCACTCGTGAGCGGTTTCAGCCATTCGATGTCATTTCTGTGCCTGGTCTTTCATCCGTTTATATCGGTTCAGGTTGTCGCGTGCGTTCGCGTTCTCGGGGTCAATACGCAGTGCCTCGCGGGAGTGGCGAATGGCTTCGTCGAAGCGGCCTTGAAGGCCAAGCGCGTAGGCCAAGTTGTTGTGCTCGCTGTCGTAGTCAGGCCGGAGGATGATCGATCGGCGATAGTGTTCGATGCCCGCGTCAAGACGGTCCTGGCGGACCAGCGCGTTGCCCATATTGTAATGCGCGTCAGGGTGGTCCGGATTGATCCTCAATGCAAGGCGGTAGTGGCGGATGGCTTTCTCCAGGCTCCCCTGGAAGGCCAGCGAGGCGCCCAGGTTGATATGTGCCATGACGTGCTGAGGGTCGATCCGAATGGCTAGGCGATAGAAACTGATCGCCTCGTCCATGCGGCCCTCAAACCGCAACTCATTACCCAGGTTGTAGTGCGCCAGTGCCGATGTCGGATTCTTTCGAGTGGTATCGAGCCATAATTCTGTGGGATCAATGTACTGGCGGCAGCGGTGCCACGTGAGCGTGGAAAGAACGAACAGGACAGCGGCCGCCACGACAACGCCCATGGCGCGGTACGCGGTGACTGCCGAAGCGGACCAGTGAGTCGAGCCGCGGCCGCGACGGCAAGGCACAAGGGAGCAGCGAGAGCAAAGTACTGAAAATGGTCGGCAACGAAAGAATAGAAAAAGTAAGCATTATCAACGACACCGAATGTAGGCAGCAGCATCGCCATGTAGACGCCGAGGGCGACCAGGACCGCTCGACCCCCGGTCTTGCGCAGGATCCACGCCGCGATGGCCACCGTCAGCAGCCCCAGCAGCGGCAACCACGACACCAGGGAAACCGGATTGACATCCCCCCGGGGATAGACCATCGAGAGTCGCAGCGGCAGCGCCACCTTGAAGAGGTAGAACCAGACGCACCAGCCCATCGACGCCAAGCGCGACCAGGCGCCCTCCGGCCTCGGTACCACCGTGTTGATCGCGATTCGGTCCTCGTGAACGACGGTGAGCAGGCCGAGGACTCCGGCCACAACTAAGAAGGGAACCATGCGCATCACGTCGGTACGCGTGATCCGGCCACGGCGCCACCAGGCCAGCAGCAGCATCACGACCGGCATCCGTGCCACTGCCGACTTGGGAAAGGGTCATCGTGAACAGGAACAATGCCCCGATGTACGTCGCCGGTGCAAACAGCCTTCTCACATCACCGTGCGATGCGCGCATTCGTGAATGGCCGGAATTTTGGCGACCGACATTCGACGCCGCCTCCTCGTGATTCGCATCTTCGAAGCGAAGAACCATCAGCATGGAACCGAGGAACAACAGCATCGACAGCGTGTTCTTGCGTTCCGCGAGCCATGCCACCGACTCGACCGTCACCGGATGAACAGCGAACAGCGCCGCCGTGAGCCATACGCCGACGGTCATCAGAGGTCTCAAGACGCGCCACAACACGATCGCGGAAAGCGCATGCAGGAGCACATTCACGCCATGGCTTATTTCCACGTTCAGGTTCGTCAGGCGGTATTCGAGCCACCACGTCGTAAACGTCAACGGGTAGTAGTCGGGCGACGCTCCGAAGTCGAACCAGATTCGCCCGATGCCGCCCGGTTCATGCAGGATGGTGTTGTCGAAGACGTACCGGTTGTCATCCCACACCGTGCCGGCCTGGATCGCAGGCCAGTGCGCCGCGAGTACGACGAGCAGCAGTCCGCCTGCCGACACGGCCGATTGGAGAACGACGGCACTCGTCCGAGGCAAATGCATGGGTTACTTGACATGGCCCAACGATCGAAGCCGCTGGCGTTGTTCGGGCGATGGGTCGACCGCTGATTCGGACATCACGGGCCGGATCGGCCGCCGGCCCGCGCGGGTGATCATCGGATTCGGACGTCTTTAGCGTGCTGAAGTCTTTCAGCCCCTCGACTTTGTTCATCGCGCCCGGATTCAGGGCCAAGCTGTCGGCGAGAATGGGCAGCACCGCGATCCCGGCAAGGACGAATGGGACCAGTGCCAGGACGATGATCGTGAGCTTCTCGAATTTCAGGTGCATGAAGAAGATTAGGACGATCATCGCTTTCGGGATCGTGAAGATCAGGATCAAAAGGACCAGGGCGAATTTCGGCACGAAAGGCTGCCCGGCGCTGGCGGTCTGGCGCCACAGTTCGTACAGCGCCACCTCCGCAGCCGTCAGTGCCAGTAGCGTCAGAAAGCAGGGAACGAGACTGACGCTGTGCGCCGTGGGGCCGTCGGACGAACCCGTATGTGATTCAGATATGGTGATGACCCTGTCGTCGACTCAAATTGCACGAGACTTCTGCTGCAACGGGATCTTCCCGTCGTCGCTCCGTCGCGGAGGTTACCCGCCGTGGCGGGGCGCTTCCCAACTCACATCAGGTACACAATCGCGAAAAGGATGATCCACACCAGGTCGACAAAGTGCCAGTACATGCCGGTAAGCTTGACCGCGGCAAAGTTCCCTGGCCCGAACTTGCCGAGCCAGCCCATGACGGTCAGGATCGCAAGGGCGATCACACCGCCGGCGACGTGGGCCCCGTGAAAGCCGGTCATCGTGTAGAAGCAGGACCCGAAAATGATCGTGTCGGGCCGCAGGCCGCGGTGCACGTACAACTCGATGTACTCGACCACCTGGATGCCGACGAACGCAGCACCGATGAGCGTCGTAATCAGCAGACCCAGGTGGCCCCGGACGCGACGGCCGGCCTGGTAGGACTGCAGGGCCCAGACGAGGGTAACGCTCGAACAGATCAGGAAAAAGGTGTTCAACGCGGTCAGAGGCACGTTGAGAGTCTGTTCGGGCCGAGGCCATTCCCCCTGCCCGAAGCGCAGGACGATATAGGCTCCGATCAGGCCAGTGAAGAACATCACCTCGGAGCCGAGAAACAATCACATCGCGATCTTTCCGTTGCTGATGCCGGTCTGCAGCACCGAACCGTGGGCCATCAACGGTGTTTCCTGTTCCCGACCGATCGTGTTGGTTCGCAGTGTGGTCATGCCGTCGATTCCTGCAGCACCGAGACTGCCTGTGGGGCCGGTCGCGGATCGGTTTGATCGGCCCCCAACGGCCGCAGTGCGAGCAGGCGGATCATCAGGAGGACCGCGGTGGCCAGAATCGCCGCTCCGGTTGCCTGGTGTGCCGTCGCCAGTTGGGGATGACGACCGCTGGCGATGACGGCGACCCCGAATGCCACCTGGACAATCAGCAGCGACGCCAGTGCCACGGAGGGTCGCATCAGGGCCGGGTCCGACGCCGCACGGGCCGACAAGCGGGTGATGAGCCAGACGGCCGTGGCCAGGACGAATAGCGCCCAGACGCGGTGCGCGAAATGAACACTCACCTGTGCCGGCGTCGGATAGTTCGTGGGGCTGCGGTCGTATGGCACGATCGCGTCGTGGGCCGCCTCGATCCCCGCCTGGGTAAACGGCGGCAGCAGGCTCCCGTAGTGACCAGGAAAGTCTGGAATCGCCAGGGCAGCTCCGTGGTGGCGTACCAGGGCGCCAAGGACCAGTTGCACCAGCAGCACGGCAAGAAGCAGGATTGATCCGCGCCGTAACCCATTCGTGTAGGACGGCCCGTCGGTCGCGGGCCCGCGCCGCTGCCAGGTGCGGCCGGTTGCCGCGGCGATCCAGACGGTCATGCAGAGAATGATCTGGGCATGGATTCCGTGAATGATCGCATACGTTGTCGACAGCCGGTCGACACGCGCCGCGCCCATCATGCCCTGGATCAGCACCATCGCCAGCGTGATCAGACCGACCAGCCTCAGCCAGGGCCGTTTACTTTGTGACAGAAAAAGCCAGACGGCCAGCACGACGATCAGCAGACCGATGACGCTGCCTTTCAGTCGGTGGATGTGCTCGTGAAAGATGTTTCCGACCCAATGATCCATCGGGAAGGTCCAGAGGAAATGACCGAACACCCGGTAGCCGTCGGGAACCGCCAGGCCGGCACCGCGACTGGTGACGTTACCCCCGCTGATGATGACGACGAACGTCGCCACAACGACCAGCACCGCGAATCGATGCAGCCAGGGTGAATAGGACCGGTCGTTCATCTGACAGCTCTTAGCCTCTCGCCAGACTGTCGGGTACGGCGACGTTCTGCGGCAGATAGTCTTCATACACGATCGGCGAACTGTACTCGTACGGGCCCCGGTACACCGTCGGGATCGTGTCGAAGTTGGTGTGCACCGGCGGTGAGGTCGTGGCCCACTCCAGAGAGTTGGCTCGGCACGGATTGTCGCCCGCGCGGACACCGAATCGGTCGCGCGGGCGCGCGACGAGCAGGAACAGCAGCCCCGGCACGCCGGTGAAGGCGAAGATGAGCCAATGGTGTTCGTACATCGCCGCGGCGCCCAGCCACATGTAGGGCTCCCTGGGCAGGACGAACGGAACCGCGAACACGCCGGCGCACACCGCGAGAGTCAGGTAGAGAATGACTTGAAAGAGGCCGATGATCGACGGCGCGTGCGTCGAGGCCGGCTCGAACATCCACCAGGAGGTCCGCCCGGATGTCTCCGGCACGCTTTGTGCCGCCGCAGCGTCGGTCAGCGTGAGGACCACCGACAAAGCGCCGCCCGCCGGTGCCGGCAATCGCCCGCCGGTGCGGCGGTTCGCGTTCGTCTGTACAGCCATCCTGCGGCTCCGCCCCCCAGACTCGATCTGCGCCTGACGCAGCCGGGCTCGGCCGCTCACCGCGCGGTGAGCACCGGCCTCGCACGGCAATGTCCGACGCGCGGTGCGACGAGTCCGCCGAAATCTCGACCTCGAACGTTACGGCAGCGGTTTTCGGGCTCTCGTGGAGCACCTCCAACGTGTACTTGCCGGGCGGCAGCCCGCGGATCTCGAAGCGCCCCTCCGCATCGCTTACGCTGAAGAAGGGGTGCTCGAGCACGTGAAGCACGCCACTCATCCACGGGTGGTAGTTGCACGCCAATGCGACCATCATCTCCGGTCGCTTTGGCTTGATCGTGTTTTTCACGCCCGCGGTGGCCTGGTTGAAGTTTTCGGCGCGGTTCTGCCGGGCCATGATCTTCACGTTGTGGGCCGTGTTGTCGCCGTTCAGGATATCGAGCGTCTGCCCGACCATCACCGCTGTCACGTGGGGCTGGTAAACGCAACCGGTCTGCCGAATTTCGGCGCGACTGGGTGGATCGAAGGTCAGTCTGCGCGGCAATCCCTCCTTGACGTAGACCAAGGCGTTGACGAGATTCCCGTCTTCGGTCACCACCTGCTGTTCGCTATAGACCGGGTGGGCGTGTCCGGCGGCGCAGACCTGATCGGCGGTCATGCTGATCTTCTTCGTTCGTCGGTCGCGACCCTGGAATTTCACCACGCCGATGACTCGGATCTTGTTGCCATGGACCGCCGGTCCCTCGTACGCAACGGTCGGCTCGTCGTGCCAGTCGGGGATCTGTGGCGTTTTCGGCTTTGGAGGCGCGGGCGGCGCCGTCTTCGGCGCGACGGTCGGCACCGGCGGAGCCGCGCTCTCCTACGGCGGGTCAGGCGCCTCGGCCGCCGGCGCATCGACCCCGGGCGTGACCGGCGGCGGTTCCAGGGCAGTGAGCTTGACCTCGGCCGCGGACCCGACCTCAAGGATCTTCCCGTCGGGTGCCAAGGTGACTCTTCTCGGGCCAACGCTGTACAGGAAGTCCATCAGCAGATCCTGCTGCTGCTTGGCCGTGGTGCCGAAAAGTTTCTCGAGTTCCGCTCGCTCTTGCGGTAATCGAGTCGCAAACTCTGATTTCCCGTCCTTGAAATACTGCTGCATCCTCGTGCCCGGCTGGATCGTGCCCGAATGCACCAGCCACTGCCGGACCCAGTCTGCCTGCAGGCGCCGGGCCACTATACGAAGATTCGGCGCGCCTAAGGGCGGGCCGTCGGGTCGTACGGCGACGGGAGGGGATTCATCCCCGGCCTCATCTGCGTAGTCATCATCCCCGTAGCCTTCCTCTTCGTCGTCCTCGTAGTCTTCCTCGTCTTCTTCATCCACAGAATCCTCGAGCGACGTTGGCACCAGCATGTTGTTGCGGGCCAGCAGGTGATCGTCGCCGACGCGATGGCATGCGGCGCCCATGCAGCCCATGACCGTGAACAGTTCCTTTCCGCGAGCGAAACGGACCTCGGCCCGCTCGGGATCGCCCTGGGCCGCGTCGGGGTCGTATGCCGGCGTGTAGGGATAGGGGGCGTTGAATGCCCCCACCAGAGCCCGAACCTTGGCGAGCAAACCATCCCAGGTATTGCGTCGCTCCTGGTCATCTTCTTCATGTCGCGGATCGATATGCTCGGAGACCACCAGGTCGCTCGACAATGCGAATAGCCGGATCCGATCGACCGCCGCGGCGACATCCGGCACGTCGCTCTCGAACCACGTCGCGTGCCGGCGCTGAAGCTGGTTGATCCGGAATTCGAGATCGGCTTTCTCCTGCTTGAGATGCCGCAGGTGCTCGGTCGCTGACCCCTCGGCGCCATCGCCATCCGGACGTAACTCGCCGATAGAAGCCTCAACCGTTTCGAGCCGTTCGACGAGCGAGCCTTTCGGTTCATCGCGGCGAAACTGCTTTTCGAGGCCTGCGCGGGAATCATCGATCACCTTGAGATGCCCATCCAGATAGCGAGAGAGGACCCGGCTGTGACCCGCGAAATAGTCGGCCAGCGTGCGGGCGTGGTCCTCGGTCATGGGGAAGCTCGGCATCCGGATCCGCAGCCATGGCCGGATCGGCTGCACGTTCTGAAGGAAACCGAACAGCCAATCGCCCTGGGTCTTGCCGCCCTGACCCAGCAGGCGCGGCGGGGCCCAGTTCAGGGAGTCGTCGACGTAGCGTCCGTCTTCGTAGACCCCGAAGTACTGGTGGATGTGCACACTGTTGCCCTCAATGTTGTGACATCCGTAGCAGTTGTACAGCGTCGCCATCTGGCGGCCGCGCGTCACCTGCCTTCCGGCATCGTCCGACACCTCCTGAAGCTGCGGTGACACCAACGGTTTGCGGATGCTGGTGACGTAGGTCACCAGGGACCTGACCTGCCGGTCGGTCAGGTAAAATCGCGGCATCTTGAGCTTGTCATAGGGCCGGCCCACGTCGATGCGCTCATCGGGCTTGATCGCGCCGCCGTCGAAACTCGTTCGGGCGCGGTCGTAGACACGGGAGTTGTGCAGCTTGTGATAGAGCCACGGCCGCCTCTCGTTCTCGATCTGCTCCCAGTCGACTTTCAGCTTCTCGACGCTGTCCCTGTTGTCGTGCGAGACGTTGGGCGCGTCGGCCGCAAGTCCGTGCCCGCGGACGCGGTGCAGATCCCACGGTTGTGTACGCAGGCGGTCGAACGCGTGCTGATAGTGGCCGAAATCGAGCTTGTGCGGATCCTTCAGGCCCCAGCCGTCGAGCGTGGTGCACGCCGACACCGCCGCCTCGAAGCCGTTGATCAGGTGGCACCCGTTGCAGCCGTAGTGCGAGATCATCTTTTCGCCTAGGAACATCAGCTTCCTGTCCCGCGGCCAACGGGCTTCGTCCGCGACTTCCTCGCGGGCCATGTCCTCGGTGCTCTGGGCGGCCTTGATGTTCACCACCAGCTCGGTGAGCATTCTGGCGCCGTCCTCCGTGATCTCGAAGTCGCTTGGCTCATAGTCGTCGCGCGTCTGATCGAGCAGGTATTCGGTGATGTCGGCCGATTCCTGATCGCTGAGGCGAAGTCGGGGCATGATCGTGTAGCTGTGGTAGCCGCGGGGATTGATCAGCCAGTTGAACAGCCAGTCGCGCGCCTGTTGCCGTGTGCGGCCGGCGAGCAGCTTCGTCCCCACGGCCGAGAGTTCCGGCCCCGTCCGCTGCAGGCGGTCTTCGAGGTGTTCAAGGACGTACTGGTGGCGCTGGTTGGTATCCATCTGCCCGTCGTGATGTTCGCGGGCCTGCTGCTCGTCGAGGCCCGTCCTTTCAGCCAGGTCGTTGACGATCCACGCGCGACCGTGCTCGTTCAAGTTGGTGTGGCACGCGAGGCACCCGACGCGATGGAATAGCTCGCGACCGCGCTCGGCGTCCCCGGGCTCCTGTGGATGAGGCTTCGGCGCGTATACCGGCGGGTTGCCCGCGACCGCCCGGCCCGGCTCGGCGTTCAACAGGTATTGCGCCATGGCCGCCACCTCGACGCGGGTGCGAAGGATATCCAGGGGCGACGAGTTGTTCTCCTGCATGAAGTAATGCGGCATCCGCGTCGTAGCCCGCAGCGCCTTGGGCGCCCATATCCAACTGGCCGTCATGGCCTTGGACAGCTTGTGCTTCACGTGGACCAGGCTGGGGCCGACGCGCCGAAGGTCCAGGTCGTCTTCGATCTCGGTCACCGAGTGACAGTTGACGCACCCGAACTGCGCGAACAGCTTTCGACCCTCGAACAGGCGCGGGGCGGTGTCCTTCAGATCGAACACCTCCGTGTGGCACTTGTTGCAGCTCGATTCGACGTAGTCGAGCTTGTGCATGGGCTTTTCCCAAATGGAGTAATGGGTGTGGGCCCAGCCGAACTGGCGCGACCAGAACTGCTGCTGTCGGACCACCTCCCGCAAGCCGCCTGTTTCGTCACCAGGTGGTGCGTAGAGCGGATGATCGTCATGCGGAACCTTCAGCGGCGCGAATGGAGCCGGATCGGTTGCGTGGTTCAGGTTGCCGCCGTCGTGAAAGGAACCCCCGTGAGCGCGACCGTAATCAGGCTCCGCGGTGGCAGCGTCCTCATTGGTCAACGACGCCGGAATGATGATCACCGTGTCCCGCACCGACGCGTCCGCGGCGGTTTTGTGGGCCACCGCAGGCTCATGATCGACCGGATCACCGTGATCAGGGGTGACCTCGCCCTGACGGATCAGAAAGTCGGGGACGGGCGCTCCGCTCTTGCGATCCACCCAGATATCGCGCGGCGTGTGGGAGGTGTGCTCGAAGATCGTTTCCTGGCCAGAT
Source organism: Phycisphaerae bacterium (assembly GCA_963577635.1). Taxonomy (GTDB): domain Bacteria; phylum Planctomycetota; class Phycisphaerae; order Phycisphaerales; family Phycisphaeraceae; genus CAUZBA01. The sequence continues at coordinate 286 of CAUZBA010000064.1, read as the reverse complement.
CCCTCGTGGCAGACGGTACAGCCCATGACCCTGGCCGAGTGGGCCGAATCGGGATTGACGAACAGGTCAAGCTTCGGGTGTGCGAGCATCACCGAACTGGCCTTCAACTCAGGCAGCGACTGTTCGCGACGGTACACATTCAGTCTCTGCAGCAATTCGTGGCGGTACAGCTCGCGCAGCAGTTTGAATTGGTCGCGGTCGAGGTGATCGGTCAGCATCGCCTTGACGTCGGCCAGGAAGTACGCCAGGGGCCGGTACCAGCGGTGATGCGGGACGGCCGCATCTC
>CAUZBA010000063.1:0-11671 GCA_963577635.1 Phycisphaerae bacterium | reverse complement strand
GATGAAGCAGTTGTTCCTTGTTCGTCACCCACAGCGTGGTGACGGCAGCCCTCAAGAGTTTCGGATCCGATCGATGGGTGCTGCTGTCCGAACCGAACATCGATCCGGGTTCAGACGGCATACGCAGCGCCATCCGGACTCACCTTGCTCGGATGGCTCGCAACGGTGGCCGATCAACCTTCCGTTGCGGGCACCATCCGCGGCACCGATTTCTTTCCTACCTCGCAGGCAGCAGCGCGATCGTCGGCAACTCGTCGGCCGGTCTGATCGAGGCCGTGGCGCTACGAATTCCGAGCGTCAACATCGGCCCGCGCCAGAGCGGACGCCAGAGACCTGCCGGTGTAGTCGACTGCAATTACGGTTCTGACGCCGTACGGGCGGCGATTCGCAGGGCGATGTCCACCCGATCGCGGCGTCACCCCTATGGCGACGGCCACGCCGGGCACCGGATCGCGGACCTGCTGGCCCGCGTGGATCTGCACAAATTGTCCCTTCGCAAGCGCAATACCTATTAACTGTACGGACCCCGGGCTGGACAAGACAGGTGTTGCCGTGTGGAATAAGCGGCCGCCCGCTGCGGATGTGCAACGGTAGCGCCACCGGCTCGAACCAACCACCGATTCCGTCGTAAGGTAAGGGGCCCGCCACCTCCTAATGGGCCTGAGCAGGGTCTTCCGACATGGCACACGAACACGTCAAAAAAGATCTCGGCCTGGATTCCGATACCGGCCGGATCAGTTACCAGATCTACGCAACGCTGATGGGTGGGGTTCTGCTGATATGCTCGCTGACAGCGAATATTTTTAAGTCGCGCTATGGAAGCGACTTCCACGCAGAGACCATGGCCGTAGTCTCGGCGATCCTGTTGGGGGCGCCGCTGGTCTGGGTCGCCTTGAAAGACCTGGCCCACGGTCACATGCACATGAACGAGCTGGTCGCCCTCGCGGTGATCGCCTCGTTCGCCATCGGCGCTTACGTCGAATCGGCCGCGATCGCCTTTTTCATGATCATCTCGGTCCTCATCGAGAACCGCACCGCCCTGGGGGCCCGGGCCAGCATCGAATCCCTGGTGCGGATCACGCCTACGAAGGCGATGAAAGTGCAGGATGGCGGCGAGGTCGAGGTCGAGGCCAGTGATCTGCACCCGGGCGATGTCATCCGCGTCCGGCCGGGCGACAACATCGCCGCGGATGGCCGGATTGTTCGCGGCCACAGCACGGTCAACCAGGCGACGATCACGGGCGAGTCGCTGCCCGCTGACAAGGTGGAAGGCGACGAGGTGTTCGGCGGCACGATCAACCTCACGGGTGCGATGGACATCGAGGTGACCAAGGCCGGCCCGGACACGACGCTGGGCCGCGTCAAGCAGCTGATTCTGCAGGCCGAGAGGACGCGAATCCCCATCATGCGAATGATCGATCGTTACGCGGGCTGGTACACGCCGACGGTATTGATGCTCGTGGCCATCGTGTGGGTATTCACTCATCAAAGCGGACAGGAACCGTGGCGGCGGGTGATCGCGATGCTGGTCATCGCATGCCCGTGCCCGTTAATCCTGGCCACGCCCACCGCGATGGTTGCGGCTCTGTCAGCTGCGGCGCGCCTGGGTGTGCTGGTCAAGAGCGTGAACGATCTGGAGTCGGCCAGGGGGCTGACGGCGATGGTGTTCGACAAGACAGGCACGCTCACGACGGGCGAGTTGGAGGTCGTGCGCCTCAAACCCGCCGAAGGTGTGCAAGGCGCGGATCTACTGCTGGCCGCCGCTTCGGCGGAGCAGAACAGCCGCCATCCCGTGGCCCGCGCGGTGACCGACGTGGCCCGCAAGGCCAGGCTCAACCCGGGCCAGACCACCGACTTTGAAGAGGTGCCGGGCAAGGGCGTCTCGGCCGTTGTTGACGGCAGTCGCGTCTTCGTGGGCCGGGCAACCTGGTTGAGCGAAAACACGGCCACAGGGCTCGACGCCGCCGCCACACAGCAGATCGACGCGGCCCAGTCAAGCCAGGAAGCCGACGGACTCAGCGTTCTTTTCGTCGTGCGCGACGCGAAACTTCTCGGCTGGGTCGGTCTGATGGACAACACCCGCTCCGATGCGCCCGCGGCGATTGATCGACTCCGTGGCCTGGGCTTGAAACGCCTGATCATCGTCACGGGCGACCGCGAGAGCGTGGCCAAGCGCGTCGCGGCGCAGATGCACACCGAATACGAAGCCGAGGTTCTGCCGCATCAGAAGCTGGAGATCGTTGACGACCTCAAGCGGCGCGGTCACCGCGTGGCGGTCGTCGGCGACGGTGTCAACGACGCCCCCGCCCTCGCCGCCGGCGACATTTCCATTGCGATGGGTGCGGCCGGAAGCGACGTGGCCATCCACTCGGCCAATATCGCCCTGATGAACAACAATCTGAACCGGATTCCGTTTCTCGTGCGCCTGTCGCGACGCACGAGCGCCGTCATCAAGCAGAACCTGGTGATCGGCTTTGCGTTCATCGTCGCGTTCGAAGTCCTCGCGGCGGCGGGCTACATCGCGCCGATCTACGCCGCAGTCTTGCACGTCGTTGCCGGGTTGATCGTCGTGTTCAACTCCGCGCGTCTCGTGCGGTCGGGCGAGGATATCGAGCGCGCCGACGCGGCCGCGCTTGCCGAGGCCGAACAGCACCGCGACGCCGTGGGCGCGAAGCCTGTGGTGGCATGACCGCACGGCTACGTTGACTCGGACGCTGCTTCGGACGTAGTGTCGGAGGGCCGGTCGGAGGCCGCGGGGTTATCCGACCTCGCGCGTCTGGAACAAGGCAATGGCCAACGACAGAATGGCGGCAATGTAGCACACGCTGTAGACACTTAGCAGGATGACGTGCTGGCCCGTGATCGGGTGACCTTGGGTCAGGGCGTCAGCGTGCCAGAGGTATTGAAGATTCGGCACCACCAGGAAGAACAGCTTCAGCATCCAGTACAACCCATGATGAAACGGCGAACCCTCCAGATCCCCCAGAGTCTTGTCGGCCTGCATGCTGAAGTAGTGGGTGACCAGTCCCAGCAGGAACACCAGCACGCAGGTCACGAGCGTCATGACCTGCCCCAGCCGTGTCGAGCAGGCGACGGCGACGGCAGTCAGGATCAGGACGGCTTCGAACACCAGAAGCAGGGCCGTGAGCAACTGCGGATCCACGTCGGTCGCGATCGACTGGAACTGCCATTCCTTGTTGATCATGAGCACCATCACGAGACTCACGGTCGTGAGGCCGGCGAACGCAAAGACGAACGTCGAGGTGAAAACCCATTGGTAAAAATAGTTAGCCAGGGTGGCGCCCAACAGTGCCGTCAAGCCGGCCAGGACGCCGAACACGATCACCGGCATGTCGAAGGGGTCCGTGGCACGCTGGATCACTTCGTGGCGGACGGTCAGCAGGAAGATCAACGTCAGCGTCCAGAAGGCGACAGCCAGCGCCGCGGCAACGCCCAGGTATTTGCCCGTGACGAATGTCGGGCGCGACACCGGTTTGCTCACGACAGTCAGCACCGTTCGATTTTCGACCTCGGCGCTCAGCACGCCCGTGGCCGTGAAGGCCGACAGCAGCAGACCCGCAAGGAACAGCGTGCTGAGGCCCATGTCGACGAGAATCTTGTTGTCGTCGTCCATCGTGTACGCCGACAGCGACGGATTGACCACGAGCAGGACCGTCGCCGCCAGCAGCAACACGACGTAGATCGGCTGCCGCGTCGCTTCCACGAACGCGTTGTGTGCGATGGTCAGAATCTGCTGGATCATGTCATTTTATCTTACGCTGTGACACTCGACACGCAATGGTATGTTGGGAGTCGGACGTTCTATTCCGCGGTATTCACAAACGAGCGACGAAACGACGAAACGACGAAGGGGGGAGGGCGAACGGAATGAGATGTCCCAACCGATAGGCGGACCGTCAACTGAAATACCGAAACGTGAAGCCGACACAGGACGGCACCCAATGCCCAACCCTCCGTCGCTTCTGCACTCCCGCCCGTGTCACTCTGCACCACGAAAGAAATGACCCCGGATCAGGAAACATTTCGGCGCGCGACGAACTCGGCAGCGGCGGGACTGCTCGTGCAGGTGTTGCTGACGATCGTCATGGCCATTCTGGGGCTCGCGACCGTGAGCCCGGCCCTGTATGCGGCGACCTGGCACCTTCTGGGCGGGATCATCATCTGGATCATTCTGGTGCTGCTGTTCCATCAGCACCGGCTCGAGCGCGCCGAATCGCTGGAGTCTGAACAGCTTGCCCGCGCTGACGCGGCGACGGCAGCCCTGTTCGAAGAACGCGCCGGCGATCTTCAGATCGCCCGCCGACGACTGGCCATCCTCAAGAGATGGGGACTGGGCATCGTCAGTCTTGTTCTGGCCGTGTACCTGCTGGCGATCGGCTCCACTCTGCTCTGGCTCAACATCGCCTCGATGGCCGGGCCACGACTGGACGAATCGGCCTTCTACACCGGTGCAATCGACCCGGATGTCAACCTGTTGGTGCTCATGGCCGCCTGCATGGCCGTGGCGCTCTGCGCGTTCCTGGTGGCGCGTTACCTGTCGGGCATGACCCGCGTCAAGCAGTGGCAACTGCTTCGCGGCGGCGCGAGTTACCTGATGGGTAACGCCGTTGTCGCAGCGCTGGCGCTGGTTGCCGCCGTCCTCGCCCACTTCGACGTCGCCAACTTCATGGCGTGGCTGAGACTGGTCATCCCCGCCCTGATGATTCTGGTCGGCATCGAGACGCTCTTCACCTTTCTTCTGAGCGCCTACCGGCCGCGGCAGGCCGAAGAAGTCGACAGGCCCGCGTTCGACAGCAGGGTTCTGGGGCTGCTGACCACGCCCGAATCCCTCGCCAGTGCCGTCAGCGACACGATCAACTATCAGTTCGGATTTGAGGTCTCGCGCAGCTGGTTCTATCGGCTGCTCGGACGCGCCGTCACGCCAATGGTCTGCTTCGCCCTGTTTGTGCTCGTGTCGTCGACATGCTTCGTGGTCGTTGCTCCGCACGAGCAGGCGATCGTCACGCGCTACGGGCGCATCGTGACGGATCCGCCGCTGGACGCGGGCGTGCACCTCAAGCTGCCCTGGCCGATTTCGGCGGCCCGCAAGCACCCCGTCAACCTTGTGCAGCAGATGGCCATCGGGTCGATGCAGTCCGAGTTGCTCGCGAATACGCCTATTCTCTGGACCAACCCGCATTCGGCTGCCGAAGAGTCGTACCTCATCGCCGCACCCACGACGTTTGCGAGTACCGCTCCCAGGGCCAATGATCCGGACGCAGACGAGGCGAGCGACGAGGACGCGCCGCCGAGCATGTCCCTCGTGGCCGCGGACATCCTCCTCTACTACAGAATAGACGGCCTGATCGACTTTATGCGCTGGGCACGCGACCCCGAAGCTCGACTGAAGCGAATCGGTGAGCGCGCCGTCAATGCGGTCCTGGTTACGTGGAACGTCGACGACCTGTTGACGCGGAGCCGAGCCGAGACGTCGAACGGCCGAACGGTCGAGATATTGATTGCGGACGAACTGCGCCACCGGATCGCCCGTGACACCGAGGGCACGGGCGTGCGCATCTTGTCGGTTGCCGTCGTGGGCGTCCACCCGCCGCAGGCCGGCGAGGTGGCGGCGAGCTTTCACAAGCTCGACGGTGCCGAACAGGATCGTCAGAGCTTGATCCAGAAGGCCCGCCGCACGCGAATCGAACAACTGGCGAGGGTGGCCGGCACCGAGGCGGATGCGATCGCGCTTTACGAAGCGATCCTTGCCTACGACGCGGCCAAGCAGCAGCACGGCGACGCGGACGGGCGCACGCGACGGATCGAAAGTGACATCAACCGGATGCTCGTCGCGGCCCGCGGCGACGTGTCCAAGACGATCTACACGGCGCGGGCCGAACGGTGGCGCCTCTCGCTCGGCGCTCGTGTCCGGGCCGAACGATTCAAGGTCGATCTGCTGGCTTATAGCGCGGCGCCCGACTACTTCCGCGTCAGGCGCTACTTGCGCATCGTTGCCGAAGGGATGAAGGACGCGCGCAAGGTGCTCATGCCGACGACCGGCGCGCATCCCCCGGAAATCCGTATTGACCTGAGGGAACAGCGATCGGATCTGAAGAACATTCTCAAGTAACCCCTGACGCAGGAAGGACCGCGGTCCGGCCCGCCGGGACACGTGGAGCGTTCGAGCGATGAAAAACAAACTGACATTTCTGGTTGGCGTTCTGGTCGTCCTGGTGCTGCTGGCCTACATGTTCATGTTCCAGGTGCGATACGACGAGGTGGCCGTCGTCTCCACATTCCGCAGCGCCGACGCATCAAGTATCCAATCGGAGCCCGGGCTCTACTTCAAATGGTTTCCACCGATCCAGACGGTGACGAAGTATTCGACCCTCGTGCAGATGATGGACGACCAGTTGGAAACCGTCGCCACACGGGACAACCACACGGTGATCGTCAAGACCTACCTGGCCTGGCGCATCGACGACCCGCTGGCGTTTCTCCGCAGGCTCAACACGGTGGATCGGGCCAGGGCCCGGCTCGGCAAAATGATGCGTGAGGTGCGTAGTGTATTCAGCCGCTACGACTTTAACGACATGGTGCACACCGACCCGGATCGCGTGAAGCTGGCGGAAATGGAGTTGGAGGCCACCAGGGTGCTGGCGGAAAAGGTCGACCGCGAGGACCTCGGTCTGAAAATCGAGCGTATGGGCATTCGGCGGATCATCATGCCCAGCAAGGTGACCGAACGCGTGTTCGAACGGATGAAGCAGGAGCGAGAGCGACTCGCCGCCAAAGCCACGACCTCGGGCGAGGCCGAGGCCAAGCGGATCACGCAGGAGGCCGAGCAGATCAGAGAGCAGATTCTTTCCTTTGCCGACCGGTTCGCAGGTACCATCCGTCTCAAGGGTAAGATCGAGGCGGTGAAGTACCTTGAGCATTATCGCGAGGATCCGGAGCTGGCCAACTTCCTGCGTTGGACCGAGGCCCTGGAAACGTTTCTCAAACACCGGACGACATTTTTTCTCACCATCGATCACGTCTTCTCGCCCGAGCGCCTGTTGGGCGCTACGGAGCACGCACTCAAGAAAGCGCCGAGCACCGACCGCATGGCGCAGGAAACGAACGAAGCGCACCACGAATAATGACACCTGCCAGCAACCCATTCGAGCATCAGCACGAGCACCACGACGACGCTGGCCAGGTCGTCAACGAGGTTCTCGACCCGGCGCAGGAGTCGCTGGCCGACGCTCTGCGCTACAGCTTCGGAATCCTCACGGTCCTGATGGTCTTCGTCCTGATCGCATACGCGTTCAGCGGGTGGTTCAATGTAGACCAGCAGCACGCCGCGGTGCGCCTGCGCTTCGGCCGGATCGTTGGTGACTCGCCACAGACCAAGGTTCTGCTGCCAGGGGGGCCGCACCTGGCCTTCCCTTATCCCATCGATCAGGTCATCGAGGTGTCCACGGCATCGGTGACGATCAAGGTGGACAACGCTTTCTGGTGGGAGGTGCAGGCGTGGGACGAGCCCGGCCAGCCGAAACGGGGGCCGCTGCTTCCCGAGAGGGATGGGTGGCTCCTGACGGCGGATGCCAACATCATCCACGCGCGCTGGTCGATGACGTACAAGGTCCGGCAGGATGCGCAGCAGAACGCCGACCCTGAGGCAGTTCTCGATTATGTGAGGAACATCGGCAACGATGAGGTGGCCGAAGAGATCGTGCGGGCCGCGGCCGAACAGGGAATCGTCCAGACCGCCGCGGCCACCCCGGCCGACGACCTGATGAAGGGCAAGTTCGACAAGACGGCTGCTCTGGACCGCATCCAATCCACCCTCGACAAGTTGGAAACCGGGCTGCTCGTCAGCGACCTCACTATCACGGAACCGACCATGCCGGGCCTGGTCAGTGACGTCTATCAGAAGGTCACCGAGGCAGAGGCGGACAAAGCCAAGTTGATCGGCAAGGCGCTCAAGAAGCGCGACGAGATCCTCAAGAGAACGGCCGGCGAGGCACATGAACCGCTGTGGCAACTCATCGGGGCCTACGAACAGGCTCACGTGGGCAACACGGAAGAGGACGAAAAGCAGGCGGAGAAGATTCTCTCGATTCTGGGTGACGCGCTGAGTGCCGAGCGCATCGAGCCGGGCAATGTCGCACCGTTCCTTGAAATCGATGCGCCGGTCAGAATCGGCGGCGAGGTGGCTGCGGTGATCCGACGTGCAGCCGCCTACAAGACCGAGATCGTGAACAAGTCGATCACCGAGGCCACCGAGTTCGAGAATCTGCAGCCCCAGTTTCGAATAAACCCCAGGGTGTTCATGATCGATCGCCTGTCCGCGACGCTCGAGAACATCCTCACCAGCCCGACGGTCGAGACGCATTACATGGACACCGAGATGCATTTGATCATCGAGTCCAACCCCGATCCTGAGATCAAGAAGCGGGACGAGGAAGAGAAGATCTCTCAGGAGCAGGCGGCGCGCGAGGAGGCGATGCGAGAGCAGGCGCCGCCGGGTTGAATGGATCCCTTATGAGCGAATCATCCCACCATGCGAGCGTTGAACCCGGTGCCGCGGCCCGGGTGACGCGATCGAAGTCCGACGATGCCGTGGTCAAGTGCGTCGGTCTGACCAAGATCTTCCGCGACTTCTGGTTGCGGCATCGCGTGCGCGCGGTCGACCACATCGATCTCGAGGTGCGCCGCGGCGAGGTGTTCGGCCTGCTGGGACCGAACGGGTCGGGAAAGTCCACGACGATCAAGCTCGCCCTCGGATTGCTGCACCCGTCGTCCGGACGCGTGTTCGTCCTCGGCAAGCGCCCGGAGGAGGTGGCGATCAAGAAGCGGATCGGGTACCTGCCCGAGGAGTCCTATCTCTACCGATTCCTGAACGCGCGCGAGACCCTCGACTACTACGGGCGGCTGTTCTTTCAGAGCCGCCCCCAACGCCAGAGGCGAATCGACATGCTCCTGGAAATGGTGGGTCTGACCGCGGTGCAGCGGCGTCCCGTGGGCGAGTATTCCAAGGGCATGCAGCGGCGCATCGGCCTGGCTCAGGCGCTGATCAACGATCCGGACCTTTTGATCCTGGACGAGCCGACGACGGGACTCGACCCGATCGGCACGCGGCAGATCAAAGATCTGATCTTCGAACTGGCCCAGCGCGGCAAGACGGTGCTGCTCTGTTCGCACCTGCTGACCGATGTCGAGGACGTGTGCCACCGGGTAGCCATCATGTTCGGCGGAAAAATTCGCAAGGAAGGGACGGTTGACGAACTGCTGGTACAAGCCGGCAGCACGATAATTCAGACGGCGACGCTCGACGTCGAGACGATCCAGCAGATCGAGCAAGTTCTGGAGCGCAGTGGCAAGCACATCGAAAAGGTCGAGCAACCGCGCCAGCGGCTGGAGCAGCTATTCCTCGACATCGTTCACGATGCGCATGCCGAGGGCGCCGCGACCAGCGGCGCGCAGGCAGGAGGCCGAATGGCCTCGTTCCTCATCGGCGGCGGCGACCAATCCGTCGAGTTGCGCGGCGCGCACCTGCCCGAATCTGGCGCCGAACTCGTGGACCGGTTAATCAGCCCGTCGGCGGATTCGGATGTCGACCCATCCGTGGCGTCGCCGCAATCCGAGGCGACGGCCACCGATAACGAGGAGATTGATCGCCTGACCGGTTTCGACAATGCCGACGCAGAAGCATCGCCGTCCACGGACTCTGCGAAAGTCGATTCCGACGCCGCCAATAAGAAGCCCGACCAGGCCATGCTCGACGAACTATTGGGAAAGTCATCCGCGGACGATGGCGATCCGGCGCCGAACGCGCCGCGCTAGCCCGAATTTCTCACGAGTTTTGCCGCTCGGTGATGTAAAGACGGTCAGCGTTGGTAATTGAGGCGGGGTCTTCGATACTCGGCCGGTGACAGCGCGGACACCAGTGAAGCCGCCCGCTGGGCGGTGAAACTGGTGAGAAATGCGGGCTAGTGGTCGATGCCGATGGTCTCCGCAGCGACATCAGTCGCTACCCTCCGACACTCGACATCGAAGCGAAGCGGAGATCCGCCGCAGGCGGACTCGACTCCTAACACCGACGCACCGATCACTCTAGCGGAGAGTCCAACGTGTTCGCGAAACGCTGGGTCCAGTGGCTGACGGCCCTTGTGGCCATGGCGGGGATCGGCGGAGGTGTCGGGTCCCTCCTGATCGGCCAGGGATTGCGTCTCGCGGGCATCCTGGTGCTCATCGTCACCTCGATCATCCTCCATCTGTGGTTCGCGGGCGGGATCTTCGCCCGGGTTCAGGCACGATGGGTCCTGTGGATGACGATTTACGAGGGGATCCTGCTTTTCGCGGTCTTGATTGGTACGCCCTTGCATTTCACGGGCTCAACAGACGCGGCGGTATTCCTATGCGGCATTGCCGTCGCGATGCGCCTGGTCGTCGTGGGCCGGTCATGCGTGAATGAATTGCAACTCAGGGTCCCCGCGGTCATCGCCCTGGGGGGCTTCGACATCGCGGCGTTCTGCACTTCGTCGTGGTCCCTGGGTTTCGAAGCATCGACGATGGCCATCTGCGGTATCGCGGGCATCACGATCTTGTTCATTGCGGGTCTCTGGCTTATCCGCGCGGCACTTTCGGGTCCCCGGCCGGTGTTCGGCGTCGCACACACGCTCATCGACGAGGCGATCCGCATGAAGATCGCCCTGATCTTCATCGTCGTCCTGATCATGATCATTCCCGTCCTGCCCGTGCTGTTCGATTCTTCGATGCGGCTTCAATATCAAATGCAGACGTTCCTGGCGTGGTCGCTCACGGTCACCGTACTGCTTATGGGTCTCATGACCATTTTCCTGTCGTGCGCGACGATCTGCAGTGAGATCGACAGGCACCAGATCTACCTGACGATTACGAAGCCCGTCAGCCGTGCGGAATATCTATTCGGCAAATGGCTAGGCATCATGCTGTTGAACCTGTTGCTGCTACTTGTGCTTTGCGCAGGCATCTACACGTTCGCGCGGGTGATGCAGGCGACCGGCACGCCGCGCGACGCGCAGGACTGGTCTGCCATCAAGTGGCAGGTACTGACGGCTCGGGAGTCGATCAGGCCGTCTCTCGGGCCCGGCGAGTACGAGAACATGAGCTATCTCGGGCAGTCCGTGAGCGAGATTCGTCAACAGGAGCAGCAGAAGCCCGTCGGCGGACGGTTGTCGAAAAGGCGGTGGGAGCAGATTCGACAGGCGGTCATCACCCGTTGGCACACGGTGCCACACCGAAATCCGCAACGTTACGTGTTCCGGGACATGGGTGACATCCGGCAGACAGCCATCGACGCCAAACATCGTCGCGAGCGGGCGCAGATCGCCCTGCTTAAATCCTTGGCGTCATCGACCGCCGACCCTGTCGAGGCCGAGGGGTTGCGTCAATGGGCCGATGGCCTTTCGGAAGCGACTCGAATGCGATCCGAGGCGCAGCGATTGCGCGCGGCCGCCGAGGCCGAAGACGACGCCGACGTGGCGAACCGGATGGGCGAAACCTCGAACAAGCTTCTCAACGAGGGGGGGCGTCTATGGGGCGAGAGCCTCGAGAATGCCGGACCGTTTCTTGGCGATCTTGGCAGTCCGTCGCCGGCCGAGTTTCTGCAGCTTCGCTTCAAGCCCCAGATATCGCAAAGGCC
>CAUZBA010000062.1:0-11686 GCA_963577635.1 Phycisphaerae bacterium | reverse complement strand
TGACTATGTAGCGTTTTGAGCGTCGGCGAAGCAAGCCTGGCGCGGAGGGCGAAGCAGGCGATACCCCTGAATATCGTCGATTCAGCACGACAAAGCCAGGTGTAGTTGCAGGCAGCTCAGGACGCTACAATATAAACTTAATCTGCTCTAACCCACGGCTCGATGGCGCGTTCGTAGTCACGGATCTGTTTCGCTTCGAAGAACAATTCCAATTCGGCGGCGGCGGTGTCCGTGCCGTCAGAGCCGTGTACCAGGTTGAAGGAGTCGACAATGCCGAAATCACCGCGGATACTGCCCGGTTCCGCTTTCGATGAGAACGTCGCGCCCATCATTTTTCGGCAGACCTCGATCGCGCGCTCGCCGCGAATCGCGAGGGCCAGAACCGGCGCCGAGGTCATGAACTGTATCAGCCCGTTGTAGAACGGTTTGCCCTTGTGGACGGCGTAGTGCCGTTCGGCGAGGCGGCGGTCGATGGTCATCATTTTCGCAGCGACGATCTTCAGGCCCTTGTCCTCGAATCGACTGATGATCCGGCCCATCAGGCCGCGCTGGACAGCGTCGGGTTTGAGAATGATTAGCGTCGTTTCCATGGTCTTAACCCGAATAATTCATGAATAATCCGGGTTAACGATCGGCCCAATCGCGGGTCGGCCTCGAATAATCCAGTTGAAGGACTCTAAGTCCGTTCCGGCCTGGACGGCGCCAGACGATCCTTGAATTTCGCCACTCGATCGCGAAGAGCGTCCAGCTCGGCCATCACCGTCTTGACGAAGGGGTTGTCCTCAAACGTTCCGCGTACCATGATGAAATCCGCTTCGGCATCGTCGCAGGTGCCATCGTGGCCGAAGCCGATCCTGGCGTGGTCCGCAAACTCCTTGCGGGCATCGGCCAGCAGGCGTTCGGCGAACCGTTCTCTGACTCTGAGCAGAGACTCGGCCAGGCAGATCAGGTCGTCGTTGTCGACATCGTTCAGGCTCTGACCGGTCACGCGTTCGTACGTGCGCCGGACCCACGCCCATTGATCGTTCTCGGTGGTGGATGCGATCCGATCGAGTGACGCGTTAAACGTGTCGATGTCGGCCACGGCGCCTTCGCAGACGGCGTCAAGTAAATCGTCCAATCTCTGGCGCGGCATCAGCATGCCGCCGATGTCCAGCCACTGCGTGCTGTCAACCGCATCACTGGCGAGCTCGAACGCCGCCCCGACATGGCGATGCGTTTCGATGGCCCTCTCGGCCCGCCGCATGACGTGGTCCTGCAGATACATCTCAACGCAGGTGCGATACGACGCTTCGCCCTCGCGCAGCCTGGCGCGCAACACGTCGGCGCCGTGCACCTCGATCGTGTCGTCATCGGATCCGGCGGTGCGCTGCAGATCGGCGAGAAGCGCTGCTCCCTCGAGCATGCGCCCGACCGTGAAGGGACTGAACACCTCATAGGAAATACGATCCCTGGTGACGGAACCCTCGCGGCCGTCGCGCGTCGGCCACTTGCCCCCGTCGCGCTGGGTCCCCGCGCTACTCAGGTTGGCGCCGGGTCGCAGGTCGCAGCGTCCCGTGGCCGTGCCATTGAGCACGGAAAACGGCAGCATGGACGTGTCGAAATGGCGAGTGTGCCTGCCGAGCACAACGGAGAACGGTCCCACCCGGCACGGCCACACCAGGGTTGAGAGCGATCCGGTTTTCGTGCCCCGTTCGAGCTTGCCCTCGTGCAGGGGGCCGAGCTTGTACTTGTGATTCGACTGGTTCGTGCCGCTGCCTGCATTGAAGAAGCTGAACAGTCCGGCGATCAAGAGCGTCGACTTGTGGTGGGTCACCGTGAAGGGGCCGGCAAAGACGCAAACGGCTTCGCCATGGAGGGCATCACTGTTGGCGAAAAACAGCGAGCGATCGGCGGAAAACTGCTTGCCGATGCGGCAGGCCTGACCGACGAATGTCTTTGAGATAATCGCGGCGCCCGAGATGCTGGAGCCTTCCGCAACGATGAAGTCGTCGCACTGCACTTCGGTTCCTATCGTCGTGGGCGCATCGACGCTGCTCAGGATCGTCCCGTTAATCAGACTGCTCGCACCGCTGATCACGGCGGCGGCTCCGACGTTGACGTCCAGCATCTGCTTGACGCATCGGAGGGTCGCCCCGGTGCCGATCGAGCCGACGTCGCTCTGCACTCCTGCCGTATAGCGGTCGGCGATGGCCTCAAGGTTCTCGATCAGCGCCGGTCGATACCGGTGAACGCAGAGCAGATAAGCGAATTGCGATGACAGTTCGTTGAATAGAACGACCTGTCGCCCGCCACCTTCATTGAGGACCTCGGCGCGCACGCCGTTGCCGAAGGTGGCCCCGGGCCGCGTTTCGATCAGTCCGACGTCCTCGATCACGGTGCCGTCGCCGATGGTGTAGTTGGCGATCCGCACGCCCACGTTGGCGATCCGCACGTTGCGGCCGATCTCGCAGTCGAAGATGTTCGCGTCAAACAGCCCGGCGCGGGGGGTGTCGTCGTCGATACTTCCGATCGAAACCTGTCCGCCGAAATGCACACGCCGCACACGGGTAGGGTCGAAGTCGGTCTCGACTCGGATCTGTGCCCAGTCCGCGGCGAAGCAGCACTGCTCGATCATCAGATCGCGTTGTGTGTCGGTCAACGACTTGTAATCGGATGCATCGGTCACCGGTGGCTCCGCTGAGACATTCAGGGCAGCAGAACGCCCGCATAACCCACGACGCTCGACGTGTCTCCCGTCACCGCGGCGCTGTTGGTGTAATCAACGAGTTGCAGCGGTTGCTCGTTGCCAAGCCGCGAGAGGGCGAGCATGACGGCGACCGCCGGGCGGAAACCGCACATGCTGATCTTGTTTTGCGTGACCACTTCGTAAAGGCGCCGGGCGTCGCCAGTGAGCATGGCGTCCAGTGCTAGGTGATCGAGCCGGCGGTTCTCGGCCTCCGTGGCGAAGTGGTTCATGTCCGAGGAGATGACCAGCAGCACGGGTTCGGGCGCGGCACTGCAGATTTCGGCCAGCGCGTCGCCAAGCCGCTCGAGCCGGTCGATCTCATCGGGCCCGCCGAGCACCAGGGGCAAGACACGAAGTTCCGGGTTCATGTGGCGCAGAAACGGCAGAAGCACTTCGGTTCCATGCTCGCCGCGGTGGGCTTCGGTGTCGCATTCGAAAGTGGGAATCGCCTTCAAGAGCTGTTCGGCGATGTTCGTGGCAATGGGGATGCCCCCGCCGGGCACGTCCCACTGCTTGTGCGGAGGAATTGACCAGGCGGCCCCGTGGGGTGTGTGCTTGGGTCCCACGACAATGACCGTCCCGGGCACGGCCACGCGGCGGATCGTCCTGCCGATCGTGTCACCGCAGTACAGCCACCCTGCGTGCGGCAGCATCACGGCGCGGCACGCGGTCGGTTTCGCGGATTCGTCGGCCGGGTCGGCAGCCAGGTGCCGCTCGAGCGCATCGGTCATCGCCGAAACCTTGGCGGGATAGAACTGCCCGGCCCGCGCCGCAGTTCGCGCCTCCACCGCGCCGGGACCAGCGCGATCGCGCGGCGCTTCGACACGATGGGCGCTGAACGCGGTCAAACGGGCGTCGGTTTCGTTCCATTGCTGCACCGACAGCTTCACCGATCTGAGGGCTTCATCGACCTTGTCCGCTCGACCGTCCGGGCGCGGCAGGACGAGCGCCCACTCGCCGCAGCCGTCTTCGGCCAAGACGGCGTGATTCACCAGCGATCGATGACGCTGAGGATAATCCTGCGCCCGCAGGCGGATCGGTCGCCACAACAATGTCAAGTACGCGACGGTCTCGGAGGTTCTGTTTCGCCGGGCGCAGACCTCCTTGAGCGATCCTGCGGCCATGCGCGTCAGGCCCAGGAGGCTCTTGCCGGCGCTGAGGGCCACGGCGGTCAGTCCACCGCTGCTCTGGAGATGAACGCCCAGTTCCTGATTGCGGGAACGGGTCAACGTGTCGTCGGGTGTCGTGTTGGGTGATCGGTCGTGCAACACCGCGTTGACGACGGTCAGAAGCGCCTGGAACGCCGCGGGTCCCAGTGTGCGCGAGTCCAACTCGGCTTCGGGCGCCTCCTGCTCAAGCACGGTGGCGCAGAACGTCATCAATTCGGCCTCGTCGGCCTGCCAGGTGTGCGGTTCGAGGCCTGCCTTGCGGCATAGCTGGTTCAGGAACGTTGCCGCATCCCATCCGTTCTCGGTTGCCACCTGCGGCAGCAGCAGTCCACGGCCTTTCGGGTGACTGATGACCAGTCCGTGGCGGCCGACCTCGATCGCGCCCACCCGCTCGGTGCCGCGGGCCGTCACCGGTCCGGCATCGAACATGATCGAAATATCCAGCGCCAGCGCACCAAGCTCGCGCGTGTGGATGGCCGCGAAACGCGTGTCGGACATGGCGGTATCACCGGCCACGGTCTGCAGCAGGGGGCCGAGCTGAAACATTCCTGGATCCGATTCGCCCAGGGCGCCCGCCCATCGCCCGCGGCAGGCGCGCAGCATTGACGCTCGTTTCAACGTGACGAACGCGCCGTAGGCCGGCGCGTCGCGAAGCGCCGGCCGAAGGGTGTCGTCCACGGGCTCGCCGCGGACGGCCTGGTCAACCACGGCCCGGACGTAGGCGATCAGTTCGTTCGACTCCTCGGCGGTGAAGCGGGTCTTGACCTGACCTGAGGCGTCGGCCGCCACGTCGGCATCGGTTCCGGTGGTGACGGATTCGGCCGCGGTCGCCCCGTCGGCCTCTGGTCGCGCCGGTTTCTTATTGCGTATGGCTGCCATGGTCGCCGAGGCGCTCTCCATGCGTTCAGTCGTGTCTTCGATTCGGATGGGCAGGCGCTTGCGGCCCCAGTTGCCGTGGCCGTTTTCGAATACACCCGGAATGTTCGCACCGCACTGTACGCATCGGTTGTCCTGCAACCGGTAGACACCCAGTTCGTACCAGTCGCGCTCGATCAGGAGCGTCTTGCAGTTCGCACAGTAGGTGCTCTGCCGCTCGACGTCGTTGACGTTGCCGACGTAAGCGTATCGGATCCCCGCCTCGAGCGCCTGCTCGCGGGCGCGGCAGAGCGTCTCGTGAGGCGTGCGGGGCGTGTCGAGCATCTTGAAGTCAGGGTGGAAGGCGGTGAAATGCACCGGCACGCCATCACCGAGGTTGTCCACGATCCACCCGCACATCCTTTCGGTTTCCTCTGGTGAATCGTTCTCGCCCGGAATCATCAGGTTGGTGATCTCGAACCAGACCTCGGTCTCGTGCTTCAGGTATTTGAGCGTGTCCAGGACCGGTTCGAGGTGGGTCTGTGTCAGCTTGCGATAGAACGTTTCGGTGAACGCCTTCAGGTCGATGTTGGCCGCGTCGATCCACTCGTAGAACTCGCCGCGCGCCTCCGGCGTGATGTACCCGGCGGTCACGGCGACCGTCTTGATCCCTCGCTGCCGGGCCACTTTGGCAATGTCAATGGCGTATTCCGCCCAGATGACCGGGTCGTTGTAGGTAAATGCCACGGAACGGCAACCACTGCGCTGCGCCGCGTCGATGATGGCCTGCGGCGTGGCCTCGGCGGCGACCCGATCCATCTGCCGGCTCTTGGAAATATCCCAGTTCTGACAGAACTTGCACCCGAGATTGCACCCGGCCGTACCGAATGAGAGCACGGGTGTGCCGGGCAGGAAATGGTTCAACGGCTTCTTTTCAATCGGGTCGATGCAGAAGCCGGAACTGCGGCCGTAGGTGGTCAGGACAAGTTCGCCGTCCACGTTGGCCCGCACGAAACAGAACCCGCGACTGCCTGACGGAATGTGACATTCGCGAGGGCAGAGCGTGCAGACGACCTTGGTCTCATCATCCTCTTTCGTGTGCCACCAGCGGGTTCGCACCGGTGCGTCCAGGGGCATGTGTGGTCCTCGATAGTCCTGCCGTGCTCAAAAATGTGGTTCGCGCGTTTCGGTCGTCCTGACAGGTAATGATATCCTAGCCCGGATCGTTCACGAATTTCGACGATGGGTGCCGGACAGCGCTGCCGTGATACGATGTTAAGCGGATTCATCGATACTCGGCCCGGGCCACGGCGCGCACCAGCGCGGCCGGTTCGTTCGCTGGCGAGGACGCACAAGCGATCCTCCGCAGGTCCGCCGCGGCGGTTCGAGGACGGATCGTGCGGAGGACGATGCCAGCGGACGTACCCGCCCGCTGGGCGGCGAAACTCATGAATAATCCGGGCTTGGTGATCGCACACTGGATCGGCGAGAGAAGGCCGCATGAAACAAGCCATCCTGATCGTCTTCGTGGCCGCGGTCGGCGCTGCGGCGGGGGCGGCCGTGATCACATACTTCAGCGAGTCGTTACGGCCGGACGCCGTGGGCGGTCCGCCGGCAGCGCCGGCGTCCGGTCCGCCGGCAGCAGGACCGCCGGGTTTCAGAGGTCCGCCGCCTGCAGCCGTGCGCGTGGATCGCGCCGATCAGCAGGTGCTCCAGGACCGATGGAACGTCGTCGGCCGCCTTCAGGAGGTGCGACGCACGACCGTCGACGCCGAGGTGATGGGTCGCATCGACCAGGTTCTTTTCGAGGAAGGCCAGCACGTCGAGGGCCCCGACGGTGACGGCGGCCCGGGGACGGTGCTGGTCCGCATCGACCCGGTCTGGAACCAGTTGGAACAGCGTGCCGCGGAAGCCGCGCTGGCCAGGACCGAGGCGGATGAAGCCGAAGCGCTGGCAAGGCTTCAGCGTTCGCGGCGTCACCACGACTTCGTCCGGCAACTGGTGCAGAGCAACTCCGCTCAGGCCAAAGAGGGGGACGATGCCTTCGACCAGATGACTGCGGATGAAGCCCGTCACCGCAGCGCCCAGCGGCGCGCGGATTCGGTGCGAGTCCAGCGCGACCGTGTGATCGAGCAACGAAAACGTCTCGAGGTCAAAGCTCCCTTCAGTGGATACACCGTCCGCAAGCTGGTCGAGGTCGGGCAATGGGTTGAAGCGGGAACGAGCGTCGCGGAAATCGTCTCGTCCGGCGACATCTACGCGGTGATCGACGTGCCCGAGCGTCTGATCAATCATGTGCGGCACGGGCAGACGCTCGAGGTGCACGTCGAAGCGCTCGGGGCGGATGCGTTTGAGGGCAAGGTGGCGGCCATCGTTCCGCTTGGAGCCAGCCAGGCGCGTACGTTTCCCGTGAAAATCCGGATGGCCAATCCGCAGGGCGCGGCCAAGCCTGGGATGAGCGTAAATGTCGGCGTGCCCACGGGAGCCGCCGAGCCCGTCCTGACCGTCCCGCGCGACGCGGTTCTGCGTACGCCGTCCGGGCCGATCGTCTGGCTCGGCGACGGCGAGGTGGCGAAGAAGGTCGCGATCGAGGTGCTCTTTGGTACGGCGGATCGGTACGCCGTGCGCGCCCTGCCCGGGTCGGCCGCCGGCGCTCTGGTTGACGGCGCCGTCGTGGTCATCGAGGGCGGCGAGCGAATCTTCATGACCGGTCAACGACTCGCGGTGATGCCGCCGCTGCGTGCCGCCAGTTCCAAGTAGCGATTCGGAATCCGTACATGAAACGGGTGCGGTACGAGGCACTGATCGCGCTGTTCATTGCGGTGGCCGCGGCCGTCTTTCAATGGGGCACGATTCGCGAGGGGCACAATTGGGGAGGTGACTTCGCCCACTACATTCTGCACGCGCGAAATATCGTCGAAGGGCAAAGCTATTCGGATACCGGATACCTCTACAACCCCAACAACCCCTTCCTGGCGCCGCCGACCTACCCACCGCTTTTCCCCCTTTTGCTCGCGGGCGTCTATGCCGTATTCGGCCTGCACCTGTCGGCGATGAAGGCGCTGTGCATCTTGTTCTTCGCACTGGCGTTGTTCACCACGTTTGCGATGCTCCGCGGGCGCCTGCCCTTTCGAACGCGGCTCGCGGTGGTTGTCGTGCTCGGCTTCAACCCTTTCTTCTGGCAGTTCAAGGACAACATCCTGAGCGATTCGCCGTTTCTGTTTCTTTGCACTCTCAGCCTGTGGCTGATGCAGCGCACGGCCAGGGACGATCTGAACTCATCGCGATCGGGATGGCCCGTCTGCGGTGTGTTGTGCGGCGTGGCCATGCTCCTTTCGTACGCGACCCGCAGTCTCGGTCTGGTGCTCCCGGTGTGCCTGATCGTGCACCGGATCCACCGCTACGGCTGGCTGAACCGCGGCGCTGCGGTGGCGGTCCTGACGATGGCGGCCGGTGCGGTCGTCGAGAACCTGACCCTTCATCGCGACGGCAGATACTTCGACCAACTGGCGGTCTGTCTGGGCGGCGGTGAGGTCGTGCTGGATCTGCTGATGAACAAGGCGACCCTGTGGTGGGGCGGCCTTGTCTCGATGTGGGACAACGGTCTGTGGGCGCCGCTTTCATCGGCCGTGGCGGCGGGCGCCGTCATGATTTCGTGTGTCGGTTTCGTCGCCGTCATCCGGCGCGACGGCTGGTCCGTCCTCGAGTGGTTCGCTCTCGCCTACCTGGCGTCGGTGCTGCTCTGGCCGATGGGGCACGACCCGAGGTTTCTGATCCCGATCCTGCCGCTGCACGTGGCGTACGCCGCCGTGGGAATTCATTCGCTTGGCGCCATGGCGACCAGAGCACGGTTCCGCATTGCGATCGGGGCTCTGGTCATCCTGATCGTGACGGGCGGGTACGTGGCCCGCTTCGCGACCCTCGACTACGGCGCGATCTGCGGGGGCATCACCAGTCGCAACGCCGTGGGGCTTTTCGAGTTTGTCAGGCAGGGTACCGAAACGACGGACGTCATCGTTTTCATCAAGCCGCGCGTCCTGGCCCTCATGACCGGGAGGCGCAGTGCCGCCTACCACTACGGCGCCGGCGACGAACACCTCTGGCAGTACATCGAGCAGATCCGCGCGACCCATCTGATCTCGGCCCGCTGGTCCGCCATCGACCGCCATTGGCTCGACGCGTTTGTCGACCGTCATCAGGAACGATTCGATCTGGTGTATCGTGATGACGATCATCGCGTTCACAGGGTGCGTCGAAGCGACGGAGCGACGATGGGGGGGAGGCAATAGGACTCATAAGCGAGACACCAGGACCCGTGCGAATGTCCCCATACGATCGAGGCCGGACGGACGCACGAACCACAACCCTTCGTCGCTCCGTCGCGTCGTCGCTCCGTCGCTCATTTCGAAATTTCGTCCCAACGATTCGTTAGAGTCCCAGCCTCATGGACCCCGTCCGTTTCGCCATCCAGAACCCGGTCAAAGTCACCGTGGCCGTCCTGCTGCTGGTGCTGTTCGGCCTGCTGGCATTGGGCGCGATCCCGATTCAGCTCGTGCCCAACGTGGATCAGCCGGTGATCACGGTGACGACACGGTGGACCGGCCGCGACCCGATGCAGATCGAACAGGACATCATCGAAGAGCAGGAGGACAAGCTCAAGAGAGTCTCGGACCTCAGAAAGATGACTTCCGTGGCGTCGGACAGTCAGGCCCAGGTCACACTGGAGTTCCACATCGGCGCCGACATGACCCGCGCGGAACTGGAGGTCTCCGACAAGCTGCGCGAAGTGGCGGAATACCCCGACGATGTGGACGAGCCGGTGATCACTGTGGCCGACAGTGCCAGCCAGAATGCCATTGCCTGGATGGTGCTGACCAGCGAGGACGAGGAATACAACGTTGAAGAGTTGCGTGACGTGGTCGAGGATCACGTCAAGCCCTTTCTGGAACGGGTGGCCGGCATCAGCCAGGTCAACGTGTTCGGCGGGCGGCAGCGCGAGGTACACATCCGCATCGATCCGGGCCGGTTGGCGCATCACGGCATCACTTTCAGCGAATTTCGGCAAGCGCTGCGCCTGGACAACGTCAACGTTTCGGCCGGAATGCTCCGCGATGATCGCCTGCAGTGGCGGTTCCGGACGGTCGGAAGGTACGACGATCTGGAGCAGATCCGCGCAACGGTCGTGACCGAGACCGAAGGCGGGCCGATCCGCGTTCGTGACCTCGGTGATGTCGTCCTGACGCTCGAGAAGCGCCGTGCGTTCGTCCGCAGCCGGGCCAGGCCCGCGATCGCCCTCAACGCGATCCACCGCGTCGGCTCGAACGTGCTGCAGGTGATGCACGGGCCCAGAGGGCTGTCGCAGCGTGTTGCCCAGGTGAACGCCGAGCTGCTGTCGACGTTGGCGCCCGGGGTGACGCTTCGGTTTGAACAGGTCTACGACGAGACCGTCTACATCTACGACGCCATCGAGCTGGTGCGGCAGAACCTCTGGATCGGCGGGGCGCTGGCGGTGCTGGTCCTGCTGCTGTTTCTGCGCCGCATCCGTCCGATGCTGATCATCGCCGCAGCGATTCCGGTGTCGGTGATCGGCACCTTCGTGGTCATGACCGGTACCGGGCGCAACATCAACGTCGTGTCGCTTGCGGGCCTGGCATTCGCCGTGGGCATGGTGGTCGACAACGCGATCGTGGTTCTTGAGAACATCGATCGTCACCTGGGGACGGCGCGGGGGCGTGAACCGGCTGACGCCGCCTATCGCGGCACGCGAGAGGTCTGGGGTGCTGTCCTGGCATCGACGGCGACCACGCTGGCCGTGTTCTGCCCGGTTCTGTTCATGCAGGAAGAGGCCGGGCAACTGTTCCGCGACATCGCGATCGCCGTCATGGCGTCCGTGGCACTTTCGCTTCTTGTCGCGGTGACCGTCATCCCCTCGGCCGCGGCGCGGTGGATGCGGCCGCGCGGGCCGGGCGCGGGTGGAGGCGTCGCGGTCCCGATCGACGGCGGCACTGCGGCGAGCCGCTTCAGCCGGGGCTGGGCGCGGATGATCCACGCAGCGACCGTGCGCACCGCGCCCGGCGTCCTGCTGCGTCTGGGCATCGTGGCGCTCTTCACCGTCGGTTCCATCATGGGCGCCGCGGCCATGATGCCGGACGTGAGCTACCTGCCTACCGGCAATCGCAACCTCATCTTCGGGATGATGTTCACCCCGCCGGCCTACGCGATCGAACACAACGAGTTGATTGCTCACCGTGTCGAACGGGTGCTTCAGCCTTATTGGGAGGCGCTCGATCCGAAGCACGCCGCGGAGCTTGACGCGGTGCTCGACGTCCACAGCGGCGAACGCGTGGCGGTATCCCCGATCGAGAATTACTTCTTCGTCAGTTTCGGAGGCCAGGTCTTCATGGGCGCCTCCAGCACGGAGAAGCAGAACGTGCGGCCGCTCGCGTCGCTGCTCACGCAGGCGATGCGGCAGAACCCCGGGACGTTCGCGTTCGCGACCCAGCCCTCGATCTTTGGCCGCACTCTGGGCAGCGGCAACGCGGCGGAACTGGACGTGGTCGGCACGGACATCGACAAGGTCCGCACGTCCGCCGCGGCGCTGGAAGGGGTGCTTCGGGCCCGGTTTTCGAAGGTCAGGGCCGATCCGAGCAACTACAACCTGCCCGCGCCGCAGATGCGGGTCAGAATCGACCGTGTCCGCGCCGCGGAACTTCACGTGGACGTCGCGGCGCTGGGACTGGGCATCCAGGCTCTGATCGACGGTGCCACGATCGGCGACTACGAGTATCAGGGCAGGTCGATCGACCTGGTTCTGGTGGCCAGGACGGACGACGTGTTCAGGCCCGATCAGATCCGCACCGTGCCGGTGGCGGTGCGCGAACGGTCCGGGACGCGCCGGATCGTGCCCCTGTCGACGCTCGCAACCTTTCAGCCT
>CAUZBA010000061.1:0-11825 GCA_963577635.1 Phycisphaerae bacterium | reverse complement strand
TGCCGCGTTCCAGACGATGCCCGCTTCGCGGCCGGACTCGGGGCTGAAACCGCTGACGCTGTGGCAGCGCAGGCATGCGGAGTAAAGTGGGCCGCCGGATTTCGATGTGAGTTGCCCGAGTACCTTCTTCCGCAGCTCGCGGCGGAACTTGCCGTCGGCGTCGGACGTGTCCACCGAGGACGCGGTGTCATCCGCCGCATCATCATGGGCCACAACGGCATCCAACCAGCGATGGAACAAGGGGTCGGCGTGGCCAACGGGACGATACTTGACGGCCACGTCGTCCTGATCGATAGTCCAGCCGCTGGCGTCCCGGGGCATCGACCATTCGAGCGAACGTTCGAGTGAACGCGCCATTCGCTCAGCCTGTTTCCGAGAGGTCTCAACGTCGCGGGCCGCATCCCTCTTGACATTTTCCAACTTTTCGGTGGCCTGCTTCGCCGTCTGTTCGGCCTTTCGGGCAGCCTCTGATTTGACTTCGGACAGATGGCGACCGGCCTGCTCCTGAATCTTCTTAATTCTCTGCTCGGCTTCAATGACTTTCTGTTCGGCCTCTTGCACCCTCCTGCGGGCTTCGGATTCGATCTGTTCGATGTTTTTCTCCGCCTGCCTCGCGGCATCCGCCTCAGCCTGTCCGATCGCGTCTCCCACGCCGACGAGAACGTCGTTCTGGGCAAGCTGAATCCGTTCGTCATCGGCACTTGGCGCGTCACCCTGGGCGGCGATGGGGTCGTGACCGCCCTTAACAGCACTGCGCATACGACTCTCGGTGCCGTCGACGTCACCGTCGACACCCGAAGCGGAGCGACCCGGCACACCGGCCAGCGCCGCCGGCGCTTCGGCGGCGTAGACATCGGGATCGACCAGGTCGTAGAGCAGTGCGAACTGCTCGTCCTGACCCGCCACCTTCACTGCGGGCTGATCCAACTCTTCTTCTTCGGTTTTGTCCCCGTCGGGCTCACTCGACAACCACCGGCCCCGGTACGCGACCATGGCGAATCGTGAGGCGGCAAGCTGGCCGGCAAGCGCGGCGACGTGTCCCGCGGACGGATCGGCGCCCAGGGCGGTTCCGATCCGTCCGCGCAGTGCCTTGCCGTCAACGGTTGCCAGGTCGGTGACCAATCGTTTGACGGCGTCGACCAGCTGCACCTGAATCGCTTCGTCTTCGATATCGATGGCCATGCCGTCCGCGTCCTCCAGCAAACTGCGCAACGGATCGAGGGCCAGATCGTCCCCGGCCAGGAGCATCAGCATCAGGGGCGTCAATTCCTCGCCGATCGCGATGTCTTGCGGCCAGAGCGTGTCGTCGTCCATCTCCGGCAACTGAAGCATGACCATTTCCGTTCGCGCGATCGATTCGCCGTGGTGGTCCAGCTTTCCCTGGGCGTGACAGCCGGCACAACTGGCGGAAAACGGCTTCAGCCGCATGGCACGACCGCCAGCGTCCGCCGTGTGGCATCGCAGGCAATCGAACGCCAATTCGCCGAAGTTGGAACTCTTGTGAGACGCGTGATCAAAGCGAATTCCGCCGCGGCCTGCGTCTTGTTCACGGCTGGGCGGCTTGAATTCGGGGTGGCCGTTGCTGAAGCTCTCGAACTGAGCCTTATGGCAGATTTGGCAACTGGTGTTGCTCAGGCCGGCCAGATCGTGGTGGCGGCCGCGGTGCTCCCGGTGGCACGTCGCGCAGACCATTTGACCACCTGACTCAGCCGGTTTCGACATCAGTGACGAGAGGGCGAGGCCGGCGGTCGGGACACTCTGCGGCACGGTCTCGATCGCGGAGGTTTTCCTGGCCAGCACCGCCGGGTCCACGCTGTGCGCAAAGCGCGCATGTTTCTGGGATTCGCTGCTGCCGGAGAAGTGGCAGTTCATGCAGTTGGCGCTCTGGTCGCGGCCGGCAACGCCGATTGCCGCGGTCACCCAGCCGTTCGGCCCCTTGTCGGCAGAATCATGGCAGACGGCGCAGTGGCTCGCTTCCGGTGCCCCTTTGATGGCCTGGTGGGCGGCGATCAGCTCGCCGGGAGAGATGAATGCCGGCCCCCACGAACCTCGCAACACCAGCGTCAGGGCGCCAAAGACCAGCAGGACGGTCAAGAAGACCATTCGTCCGCGCTTGGTCCGAATGCTGCGGCGCGGCTGGCATACCGGGTGTTCGGGCTGCGGCCGGCAACACGTCCCGTCGGGCAGGGGCCCCTCATCACAGGTGCCGCCGAATACGTCCGGGCGGCGGCAGTGCCAGCGGTCGCCTTCTTTGGCCGGCGTGCACTGCGATTCCGAATGAGCAGGGCACTTGCCTTTGCCGTCCGGTCCCAGCTTGCAGGGCTTTCCCTGCGCCGACCAGCCGCAGACCCACTTCTGGTTAGGCCGCTCGTACTGACTGTCGGTGTAGCTGATTTCCTGGAGTCGAAATCTCAACGCAGGCCTCCGAGAAACGCGTGGACGATCGCCACGTGGACGACGGCGAACATCAGGAAAACGTAGGTCAGTGGAATATGCACGAACAGCCAGCCCTTGAGCGTGCCCTGCAGGGCACGGTGAAAGTCCAACGCGTCCTTGAGATGGATCAGATCCGCAAGTTGCGCGGCCAGTTGCTGCTCATCATCATTCAAATACCGCTCCTGCGCCCGCAATGCGCTTCGGTAACGTGTCAGCGGTCGGTTGGACTGGAACAGGTGACGCCAGAAATGCCGCGGCCGGCTGAAGAAATCGGCCAACTCGCGCGTGTAGAAGTTCGCCAGCGTGGTCACGTTCGTCTCTTTGACGGAATCGAGAATCAGGGTCTCGGCCTGATCCGCCACCTGTCGCCGGAAGAACGCGATACGCTCAAACACCACCTCCTCGCCGCGTACGGCCATCCGGGGTGGAAACGTCCGTGTGATAAACAGTCCGAAAACGCCGCTAAGTATCAACGCCGTGTACAGGGCGGCGAAGATCACCTCGAACGGCCCGTTGGGCACGCGAAAGCCTGTATGGAACAGAAACACGACCACTGAGAGATACCCGATCCAGATGTGCATCTGCAGCCACGTGGACGACTTGAGCAACGGCGGGTAAGTCAGCTTCTTGCGAACGTTGTAGCCCGCGAGGAAAAGCATCACGGCGAGCAGAACCCAGCCTGTCATATATGCGGTTCCGTGGAGGGACAGGCTGTGCGACACCAGGACCACCGACATCGCCGCCGCAACAACGAGGCTGATCAGACCGGCCAGCCAGCGACGGCCTGCGAACGTCTTCATCGGTTCAACCACTTCGAAAGAGTGTTCAGGTCGTGCATGTCCGTCCGTTTCAACGCATCGTGCGGGCACGCGCGCTCGCAGGCGGGTCCGCCGTGGTGGTCGATGCACAGGTCGCACTTGGTCGCCTTGACGATCGGCTTGCCCTGATCGGGATCGATCATGACCGCGTCGTGGTTCGATTGGTCGCGTACCTGAACCATTCGGATATTGTCGTAGGGACAGCTCGCCGCGCACGTCGTGCAGCCGATGCAGGTCTGATCGTTGATGACGACCTCACCGCCTTCTTCACTGCGATGGATCGCGCCGGTCGGACACCCGATCATGCACACCGGGTCGGCGCAGTGCATGCACGCGTTGGCCACCATGTGGTGACCGAAGATCGTGCCGTGACGAATAAAGCGCGGATTGTTCGTGTGGCCGCTGGCACACGCACGCACACAGTCGTCGCACCGAGTACAGCGGTCCAGATCGATCAGCATCGTCTTCGTGCCGTTGACAAATCGATTTTCGACGAGGAACTCCATCATGGACGGTTCGATGTTCTCAGCGCCGGCTCGCACCATGGGACCGTCGTCCGAGGCCTGGGGCAACGCCACGTCGCGATCGGCGTCCGGTGACGCCGGCGTTCCCAGCAGCTGCGCCGGAAGCTTCGGCAGGATCAATTGTTCGCACGTGCGCGTCGGAATCCGCACGATGTCGACGTAACCCACCGCCCGCAACGTGGATCCGAGCGCCACCTGCTGCCCACGATCTGCATCGGGCCCAGCATCGGGCTTAACCTCTGGCTCAACGTTACGAGCCAGTTCTGCCATCCCGTAGATGTCGCCCTTGCCCAGATAGCTGTAAGTGCGTTCGCCGTGCCCGTGCTTCCGGCTTAGACGTGCAAAACCGGCCCGAATCAGAATCAGGCCGTTGGGGTAGTGCCCCTGCTCAGCGATGATCGGTTCCTTCTTAAGCGGATCCGCATCCTTCTTTCGCAACTGCTTGTAGGAGCCGAACCAATCGAACGACCCGAAGCTTTCGAATTCGGCCGCTGCCGCCACCTGCTGCACGGTCTGTTCGTCCAGATGGGCCAGAAGCGGCGAGGCACGCAGGGCGTCAGCAAGCCCGAACTTTCGAAACTGTTCATCCACGTGCTGCTTGAGGGCCTCGTCATGCTTTCTCAGATCGCGCAGCGCCTGCCAGCGGATCTCCAGGAGCTGCGCCTGTCCGTCGGCGATGACGGTTGCGGTCCTGGGAATCCTGCCCAGGGCCGCCAGCTCGCCGAACATCTGCCCCTCGCCGATCGCCTCGTTCCTGGTCTTCTCGAATGCGTCCGGGAACACATCGATCACGTTGACCAGGTCCTGGACGAACACCACATCACGTCCGGCCTGATTCTCCTGAGGCTTCTTCGCCTGCATCTGGGGGTAGGTGCCCGGATCGCGCACCTCCGGCGACCGCGGGTTGGTCATCAGGCGCGCCAGAGACCGAAGCACGCTGCGCTGCCGCCGCCCGCGCCTTCCGACCACTTGGGGGTCCAGGCCTTCCAGTACGACGCGCACGCTTCCACTGAGGACCAGAAACGCCGAGTTGCCGTAATCTCCCTGTCGGACCACGACCCCGCCGTTGGCGTAATGACGGATCCGGGTGTCGTTCTGCAGAATGCCTCGAAGCGGCAGGTTCTTCGGAAACGTCTTTTCGTCCATGTCGCAGAACGGCTTGACCGACATCAGCCGGTCCAGGTCCTGCGCCGTCATGTCGCGTTGTTCGTCCGGGTTGGGCAGGTCGCGACTGAAGGCGAGGTCCCAGCGCTGCGGCTTGTCAATGACCTGAACCTTAGCCATCGTTCAGCTTCCTATTGATGGGTTCCGCCCCGATCGGTTTGGCCTTGGGTTGTCGAGGGGTGTCCCGGCCGTCGCAGCACGCCACGGCTGTGTCACGCGTCAAGAACCAGCTTCGACTTCGGGACACAGCAACATACAAGGCACGAACCCTCTTCCAGATCCGCTCCGAGGTCGGTCTCGTAAAGCACGTCGCCCTCCTTGATCGCGACGACGCACGTGCCACAGTTTCCGGCGCGGCAGCCCGAGTCGATGTGGATCTGCTTAGCCTCGGCAAAGTCGAGTAGCGGGCCGTCTACCGCGTTCCACTTGTGTGTCTGTCCACTCTTGGCGAATACCACCTCGAGGCCGCCGCTCGCCGACGCCTTGTCTTCTGCTTCCTTGGGCGACAGGTGGTCCATCGTCTTGGCGACCTTCTTCACCGAGGCCGGGCCAAACGCCTCATAGTGGATATGCGATTCGGGCACGCCCCATTCTTCGATCGCGGGCACCACCGACTCCATCAGGGGAGGCGGCCCGCAGAGGTAGTAGTTGAAGTTGTTCGACGGCAGCACCTCTTTGAATAGATCCACACTGACCCGCGCCGCGTGCTGGTAGTCGCGACCCTCAACGTCTGCCTCACCGGGCTTGCTGTAGCACACGTGCAGGTGCAGTTTCTCGTGCTCGGCATTGAGCCGTTCCATATGCTCTTTAAACGGATGATCTCGGCTGTTGCGAACCCCGACGAAAAAGTACACCTCGCGTGTCAGTGAACCGACTTTCACCAGCGTGTTGAGCATCGACAGCACCGGCGTGATGCCGATTCCGCCGCCGATCAGCACGATCGGGGAATCCCTGTTCAGGTCGAGGAAGAAATGGCCGCCGGGAGCCTTCACATCGATGATGTCGCCCTCGTTGACGTGATCGTGAAAGAAGTTCGAGCCCTTTCCGGGCGGCACGTCGGGCTTGTCGCGCGGGGGCGGCACGCGCTTGATCGAGACGCGGTAGTGATCGTCCTCGATGCCGTCTGAAAGGGAGTAGCAACGCACCAGCGGCTTGGGCTGATCTGGAAGATTCAACTGGAAGGTCAGGTATTGCCCCGGCTTGAATAAGGGCAGGGGCTTCTTCCCGTCGTGCGGCTCCAGATAGAACGAGCAGATCTGACCCGGCTCCGGCTCCTTGCGCGCCACTTCGAACTTGCGCCAGCCGCTCCACATCGAACTGTCGTCGTCACCCGAGGCAACATCGGATTGCACCTGGGAGATTCGCTCCTGGAGCCACTGCGCCTCGCGGGCACGCTGAGCGTTCTCGTGCGCCGAGCGGCGAAAGAAGTCTACTGCCATCCAGAGCACCTGAAGCAATACCAGGACGACGATCGCAGTCGCAGCGATCCATAAATAATCCATTAATTCTGGTATCACGGGCATTCACAGAGAGGAATCATACAAAATTTCGGGTCGGCACTGGTCGGCAAGCACAAACGGTGTCGACCATTTTGAGTATATCACCCCGCACGTACTCCGCAACCGGATCGCGTACAGCGTTCGCGAGCGGTGGCCGCGTCATCGGCCGGCGAATTGAGTTGTCGCGCCTTCGGATCGCCATCGCCGCTAGTGGATGTCCCAGGTTGACACCTAATGGGCCGCAAGTTACAAATTTTGGCTACGTTTGTGGCCGTTTGCCGGGCGTGTCAGGGGAAGAATCAACTCGGAAATGTGTTGCATCGGATCTCAACCGCAGATCGCACCACACGGCGAGGTGATTGGAATGCTGCGTGGATCCCGATCTGGATGCCGAGCTTGGTTCCGCGGCACGTCCCGAGTCGGTTTATGGGCAGTCCATCTCAAGGAGTTCGCGGATGTGGAGTAAATCCGGGCGAAGCGAACAGCGGGCACGGCGAACGAGCGGCATCGCAATGGCAATGCTGTTGCTGGCCGTGACGGCTGCGCCGGCGGCACCCGCGACCGAACGGGACGAACCACTTGAAGTCACCGCACCGGTTAACGGTGATCAGGATGCGGCCGCGTCCCGCCGGAAGGCCGCTACCGAGCCACTGGAGGTCACCAAGCCACCGCCCGGCGTCAAATTGGCGGTGAGCATCGCAAAGAGTGGCATCGGATCACCGGCGTCGGACGGGCCGAGATACCAGGTTGAATCGCTCATCATCGAGTATGTCCCCGATGGGCTTCCGGGGCTTCCCGATATAGCGCAGATCTCCCAGGTTCAATCGAATCTTCTCTTGACCGACAAGGGATACGTCGCGCCTCGAAACGGTGAAGCCACTCATACGTTCACGCTTTCGCAGATCAATGAATTGCCGTCGGCCTGGTTCTTCGCCAGCGCCATCAACCATATCTGCCTGGACGTCGTCGCCCACCTGAATAGCCATGGGCTGGCGGGAATATTCGTCGGACCCGACCCCGCTCAGATCAAGCCCAAGCGGTTGCCGGGCGGCGGCTTCGGATTTGGTGAGGACCAGCGTAAGAATGACACGAGCCTCAAGCTCCTTATCCGGATCGCGGTGGTGCAGAAAATCCGCACGCTCGGGTCGGGCCAGCGCGTCCCCTCCGACGAGAGACGGATTGACCACCCGGCACACCAGCGTGTGCGAACGCACAGCCCGGTGGTCGAGGGCGAAGTCCTGAACAAGAGTAAGCTGGATGACTACCTTTTCAAGCTCAACCGCCGCCCGGGCCGGCGCGTGGACGCCGCCGTTTCGGCGGGGTCCAAATTGGCCGACCGCGGGAATACGTACCTGGATCTGTTGATTCAGGAAGCCAAACCGTGGGCCGCATACGTGCAGGCCTCCAACACCGGCACCGACGAAACCGGCAACTGGCGGGAGCGTTTCGGTTATGTCCACAACCAACTGACCGGCAACGACGACATCGTCAGCATCGAGTACATCACCGACGGCTTCAACGACGTGCATGCGGTCATCGGCTCGTACGAAGCGCCGTTCGGCAACTCGGACTGGTTGCGATGGAAGGCGTTCGGGTCGTGGAACCAGTACACCGCGTCAGACGTCGGCCTGGCCGACGAGCAATTCAAGGGCGACGGATGGAAGGCCGGCGGCGAACTGATTGCCAACGTCTTTCAGCACAGGGACCTGTTCGTGGATGCCGTAGTCGGTGCGCGATGGGAAAACATTACCACCAATGAGAACGTCCAGGGCGTGGGAACGCTGGTCTCGGGTGACGAGGATTTCTTTCTGCCCTACGTGAGCCTCAGATTCGAGCAGATCGCCGACCGCGCGTCGACCCTCGGATCAATCTCTCTGGAAGGCAACGTGGCAAGCATTGCGGGCACGAGTGGGTCCGGGATCGAAAAACTCGGACGATCCAAGGTGGACGCAGACTGGGTTGCCCTGCAATGGGGAGCGAGCCATTCGTTCTACCTTGAGCCGCTGCTGACCCCACGGGCCTGGGCCGACCCAGAATCAACCGGATCGAAGCTCGCCCACGAGATCGCGCTGGTCTTCAAAGGCCAAGCCGCCCTCGAAAGCGAACGGTTGCCGGCACAGTTCGAGCAGGTCGCCGGCGGTCTGTACACGGTTCGCGGCTACGATGAGTCGGACGCCGTGGGCGACACGGTGGTCATCGCCAGCATCGAATACCGCTATCACGTGCCACGAGGCCTGCCCGTGCAGCCGAACCCCAGCGAGACCCTTCTGTTCGGCAAGCCGTTTCGCTTCGCCCGCCAGACGCCGTTCGGAAAACCCGAGTGGGACCTTGTCTTACGGGGGTTTTTCGACGTCGCATCGACCATCAACAGCAAGCGGCTGGCGTTCGAGCAGGACGAGACCTTGATGGGCGCCGGCCTCGGCATCGAGTTTCTGCTCAAGCGCAACCTCAGTCTCAGAATGGACTGGGCCGCGGCGTTGCAGCATATCGGTGCCGTCCAGACGCGCGACCTGGTGAAGGAAGGCTCGAACCGATTCCATTTTGTGCTCACGCTGCTCTATTGATTCGCGACCTACCGAATGAACGGTTGAATTAGGAGACCGGCATCATGGTCCGCTTCAAACAAGAAGGCGACCCGTTGAGGTTCTTGACCAACTTCCTGCTGATCGTGATCGTCTCGATGGTGCTGCTCGTGGGCGCCGAGGCGTTCGCGGCCCCGAGAGGTGAACGCGTCGGCCGCGGCAGCGCGACCTTTGCGCGCCAGGGCACCGATACGGTCATCCGGGCGGCCAACAACACGATCATCAACTATCGCGGTTTCGACATCGCCGGCAACGAGTCAGTGCGCTTCATTCAGCCTGGGGCCCGGTCTCGCGTCCTCAACCGGGTCAATAGCCCCGATCCGACGCGAATCGACGGCTCGCTGACCGCGAACGGTCGCGTCTTTCTCGTGAATCCGTCGGGCCTGATTTTCGGCAACGGCGCCGTGATCAACACCGCTCACTTTTTGGCTGCCGCGGCCAACATCACCAACGCCGATTTTCTCGCCGGCAGGAACCACTTCGTGACCCGCGGCGGCACGGTTGTCAACGAGGGACAGATCCACGCCGACGCCGTGGCCCTCGTGGGCGCCCAGGTGGTCAACAGCGGCACCATTTCGGCCCCGCAGGGGATGGTGGCGTTCGCCAGCGGTGGCGACGTCTATATAGGTGAGCAGGAAGGTCACATGCTGCTCAAGATCGATGGTGCGGCGTCGCAGGCGAACGCCGAGGCGCCGGCCGTGGACAACAGTGGCACCATCGATGCGCCGGCCGGGACCGTGTTTCTCGGTGCCGGCGACATGTACGGCGTGGCGATCCACAACAGCGGCACGGTGCGGGCGGCGGACGTGACACTGGAGGCACAGGGCAATGGCCAGGTAATCGCCGGTGGGACGATCGACGTGTCCGACACCGCTGCCGGCGGTACCGGCGGCAGCGTGCGCGTGCTTGGCGAGACGGTCGCGGTCACGGGCCAGATCGATGCCAGCGGCGACGCGGGCGGCGGCACGGTCCTGATCGGCGGCAACTTTCAGGGCCAGGGCGAGGCGCCCACCGCAACGCAGACCTTTATAGGTCCCGACGCGACCATCAACGCCGACGCGGTCAACGACGGCGACGGCGGCACGGTCATCGTCTGGTCCGATCAGTGGACCGGCTTCTATGGGCAGATTTCTGCCCGCGGCGGAGCCGATGGAGGCGACGGCGGCTTCGCCGAGGTCTCGGGCAAGCAGAGCCTCGTCAAACGCGGACCCGTGGACCTCAGTGCCGCCCACGGCGAGACGGGCACGCTGCTTCTGGACCCGGCCAACATCGCGATCGAGGGCGGCGTCGGCACCAATGACCCCGGCGGCGACGGCGACGACGAGCCCGACGTCCTGGGCACGGTCCTGGATCACGCCAACAATCCGGGCACGCCGGCCGGCACGATCGACTTCACGGACGAAGGCGCCGAAGTCGACGATCCGTTCCGTGTCACGGAGTTGGAGATCGAAACGCAGAGCCTGACTGCCGATATCGTTCTGCACGCGCGCGACGGGATCACCGTTTCGGGCGTGTTCAACAACGACGGCGACGGCGCCGGCGCGGACGATCCCGGCGTAAACGTGCTGCTGATCGGCGGCGGCAACAGCCTGACCCTGCGGACGAGCAACGATGCCGGTGAAGGGATCACTGGCATCGACCTCACTGGAGTCGCGGGCCTCGAATTCAAGACCACGGGCGCTGGAAGCATCAATCTCTCGACGGGCGACGACGCCATGGGCGGCGGCGGCGGCGACGCCGGCCATGCGCCGATGACCGTGGGGTTGCTCACCACGACCGGCACCGGCAGCGTCAATCTCACTTCTGAAGGTAACTTGAACATCACCGATCTGATCTCCGCGGGCGGCTCGGCCACCCTTTCCGGCACCGGCAGCGATGACGTGATCGACATCGACGCCGATGTGACCGCGGGCACCTCACTGACGATCGAGAACGCGATGCGCGTGGACCTGGGCGACGACGTCGACCTGACCGCGTCAGCCGGCGCCCTGAACGCTTTCAACAACGTGACGCAGATCAACCTGGACGGCGCGCCGGGCACCGACAACATCATCGACGGCGACGGAGATTTCGCCGTGCAGCTTGCCCCGATCGTCGACACCAGCCCCGATTCGTTGGCCGTCAACTCGCAGGGCAACGTGACGCTCGACACGGTGAACATCACGGGCAACCTGATCGTCAATGTCGACGACGACAACGACCAGTCCGCGACCGGTAGCTTCTCGGGTTCGATCAGCGCGACGACGGTGACCATCAACGGCAGCACGCTGTTCGTGTCCAGCAACGGCGATACGCTGGCCTTCAACGCCGGCGTCACCGCGGGCGGAACGCTGGACATCAACAACGCGGCCGAGGTGGATCTCGCCTCCGCCACCTACTCATCGGTAGGCGAACTCGACATCGCCACGGGCGTCACCGGCATCGACCTGACCGGCGCCGACGGCACCACGGTGACGATCAGCGGCACGGGCGACGCCCTGGTGCAACTGGCGGCGATCACCTCGACGAACGGCCCGGGCCCCGACCTGACGGTCAACTCCGAAGACGTCGTGACCCTGGATACGGCCGTCGTGAACGGCGTACTGATGGTTAACCTCGACACCAACGGTGGCGGCACGTCCACGCTGATGTTTGCTTCATTGACCGCCGACGAGATTCTCCTGGACGAGGGCAGCGGTAACGGGATCGGCCTCGGTGACACAGGCGCGGCCGGTGGCCTGAACGTCACCGGTCCACAGCTACTTTCGATCACGACGCCGCAACTCACACTACAGACGCAGGCGGACATCACCGTCGACAACA
>CAUZBA010000060.1:0-11868 GCA_963577635.1 Phycisphaerae bacterium | reverse complement strand
GATCACCACGTCACCCTTCTTGATGCCGCCCGCCTCCATCCCGGCCAGCATGTCCTCTTCGCTGTCGAAGCACCGAGCCGTACCCGTGAATTTAAGGCCCTCCTTGCCCGTGATCTTGGCCACGGCGCCCTGCGGGGCGAGGTTGCCGCGCAGGATCTGCAGGTGACCCGTCTGCTTGATCGGGTTCTCCAGGGTGTGCACCACGTCCTGGCCCTCGGTCAGGGGGGGAAGGTCGTCGAGGTTCTTCGCTATGGTTCGGCCGGTAATCGTCATGCAGCTGCCGTCGATCAGGCCGCCGTCGAGCAGGTACTTCATCACACCCGGGACACCGCCGACCCTGTGCAGGTCTTCCTGGACATAGCGTCCGCTGGGGCGCAGATCGGCCAGGAATGGGATCCGGTCGCTGACGGCCTGAAAATCGTCTATCGTCAACTCCAGGCCGACCGATCGCGCCATGGCGATCAGATGCAGCACCGCATTCGTTGAGCCGCCCACCGCCATGATGACGACCATGGCGTTCTCGAATGCGGCTCGCGTCATGATGTCACGCGGTTTGATGTCCCGTTCGAGAAGCGTGCGGATCGCCCGCCCGGCCCGGACGCACTCCTCGGACTTCGCCTCGTCCTCGGCGGGAATCGAAGCGCTGTACGGGAGGCTCATGCCCATGGCTTCGATGGCCGACGCCATGGTGTTTGCCGTATACATCCCTCCGCAGGCCCCGGCTCCGGGGCAGGCATGACGCACGATCCGGTCTCGCTGTTCGGCCGTGATCTTTCCGTTGATCAACTGCCCGTAGCACTCGAGTGTCGTGGCGACGTCAAGCGTCTGGCCGTCGAGGTGGCCCGCCTTGATCGTGCCGCCGTAGATCATCAGGGCCGGGCGGTTCAGCCGCCCCATGGCCATCAGGCAGCCGGGCATGTTCTTGTCGCATCCGGGAATTGCGATCAGCGCGTCGTACCACTGGGCGGCCATGACCGTCTCGATCGAATCCGCGATGATCTCGCGGGATTGAAGCGAGTAGCTCATGCCGTCGGTGCCCATCGAGATCCCGTCGCTGACGCCGATCGTGTTGAATCGCAACCCGACGAGGTCCGACGCCACCACACCCTCGCGGGCCTTCGCGGCCAGATCGTTCAGGTGCATGTTGCATGGGTTGCCCTCCCACCAAACGCTGGCGATACCGACCTGCGCCTTGCTCATATCCTCCGGTTGCAGGCCGGTGGCGTAGAGCATGGCCTGCGACGAGCCCTGGCTCTTGGGCTGCGTGACGCGGGCGCTGAATCGGTTCAGTGGTGGGGCGGTGTCCATGTCGCGACTCCGGTAAACGAGCAGAGGATTGTAGTGGATTCGCCCAGTCCGGCCAGAATGTTCGGATGTGCCGACCCGGCAACGCGATCTACTCGATCGAGCGTTCGGCGGACCTGGACAGGAGGTTGTATTTGAGGATGCACCAGATCGCTCTCATGCCGTCGCGCCAGCCGATTTTCTTGCCTTCGGCATAGGTGCGCCCGCGGTAGGTGATGCCCACCTCGAAGACGCGGCAGTTCAAGCGGGCGATCTTGGCGGTCATCTCCGGCTCGATGCCGAATCGGTCTTCACAAAGGTGTACCTGCTCAATCACTTCGCGCCGGAACACCTTGTAGCACGTTTCCATGTCGGTGAGATTCAGGTCGGTGAACATGTTCGAGAGCAGTGTCAGCACCCGGTTGCCGATCGAATGCCAGAAATAGAGCACACGGTGGGCCTGGCTGCCGATGAAGCGGGATCCGTAGACGACATCGGCCTGACCCGAAATGATCGGTTCGATCAGCGTCGGGTAATCCTGCGGGTCATATTCAAGATCGGCGTCCTGAATCAGGACGATGTCGCCGGTGGCGGCCGCGAATCCGGCCCGCAACGCGGCGCCCTTGCCCATGTTCCGCTTCTGCAGGAGGGCCCTCACGCTGCCGCGGGGTGCATCGGCGGCAAGCTTCTCGATTTTTTCGCGCGATCCGTCGGTCGACGCGTCGTCGACGATGATGATTTCCGTGTCGAGCGGAACGGCTCGAACCGCGGCGACGATCTGCTCGATCGTGGCAGACTCGTTGTACACGGGAATGACGACGGAGAGGAACATGGGGTTGGGGTTCAGGGTTCGGGGTTCACGGTTCGGGGTTCACGGGTGAACGAAGGCCAGATCATCGTCGACAAGCCGTCAGCCATCCGCCGAAAATACTGGGCGTGTTGCAACGAAAGCATGCCGCAATGAAACCCTGACCCCTGAACCCTCAACACTCAGTATAACGCTATATATCGTTTACTTCGGCCCGGCGCTTTGATTGGGGTTCGGACCTTCCGGCCCGTACCGGGGCCGAAACGCCGCCTCCATGGCCATCGCGAAAAAGCAGAGATAGAAGGGACCCACGTAGAACCTGAAGCGGAAGTTTTCACCCGATTCCAGCAGCGTCCCCACGATTGTGACGTAGACGACGGTGAGCAGCATGAACCAGAGAACGATGCGGCGTTGCGGCGTCATCCACTGGGCGCGGGCTCGCCGCGAGACCGCCAGAAAGACCGCCGTCGCGAATCCGGTCACGAGCCCGACGGCCAGCAGCACGAACACCTCGGCCTGCTTCCTGTTCATGCGATAGGGCAGCGGCACGTGCCCATAGAACACCGTGTTCCAGCCGTCGTCGTACCACCCCAGGGCGGCCCGGTTGTCGGCCACCAGGTTCTCCCTGCTCGCGGGGCGCAGGTAGTGGTACCACGCTTTGGCCAGGGCGGTCAGGTAGGCCCGAGGGCGATGGCGGACCAGGGCGATCGCGTCCTTGAAATACTGGTCGGCGATCCCGATGTACGCGACGTGATTGTAATTCGGTTTTCCGGTGCTCTTGAATGGCTCGGTCAGCACCTCGATGCCGTCGAAACCGGCCGTCGTCCGGTACT
The DNA here is from genome assembly GCA_963577635.1 of Phycisphaerae bacterium. GTDB lineage: Bacteria > Planctomycetota > Phycisphaerae > Phycisphaerales > Phycisphaeraceae > CAUZBA01. Next base: position 8,943 of record CAUZBA010000060.1, on the reverse strand, counting down.
CCCGTGGGAATTCGTCGAGAGGCGTGAACGGCCAGAGCAAGGAGATTTCCGAGATCGCTCCGCCGTCAACCAGCATCTGGCGTTCGGTCTGAGAGAGGCCGTAGGTGGTCATCTCCGACAGCGTCATTCCCAGCCACGTGCTGCCCGCGAACTTGCCGAACACCACCAGGTTCTTGGCGTAGAGCGTGGAGGTCGCGGCGAACGCGACGAGGACCGCCAACGCCAGGCGCCGGCGATGGCCTGCGGCAACGACCGTCAGGCACCCGCCGATCATCGCCAGGTACGCGAGGTGGAAGAAACTGCGCGTCAGGCAGATCGCGGCCAGTGCGACCACGAAAACCCCGAGCCACCGCAACTTCAAACTACCCGACCACTGCTGCAGGCCGACCGCGGCCGCCACGAGCATGACGAGAACCGGCAGGTCGTAGAAAAGCCAGTTCTCGTAGATCACCAGCGTCGGGCAGATCATCATCAGGCACACCAGCGGCAGGGCGATCAGCCGCCTGACGCCGAGCCCCCGTAGCAGCGTCAGCGTGCCCAGACACGCGGCAAAGGCCATCAGGCCGTAGAGCACGGTGAACGCGGTCCGCGCGGATTCGCCGAACAGTTTGAGCGTGAGGCCGAGAAAAACGTTGAACGCAGGAGGCTGGCAGTGTTGATAGAAGACGCTCTGAGCCAGGTTCTTGCGTAATAGTTCCGGATCGAGAATCTGGTAGAACCATTGCAGACTGCCGTCATCGAATCGCACACCGGCCAGGTGGAATCCGATCCTCGATGCGACGTACAGCACAACGAGGCCGGCGACGATCGTTCGTCGTCCGGTCCGGTCCAAACGGTCAGCTATGCCCTCGAGCCACGAAGCGCCGCAGCCGTCACTCGACTCATACAATGATGAAATCCTCAGATCGTCGCCAACGAGAGGTCAATAATACCGCGCGGCTCCGACCCGCACGTCCGGTTGACCCGATCCGGTACATGGTCGATCCTTTGCCCCTTCGGGATAACCGTTAACCCGGATTATTCATTTCATGAATTATCCGGGTTAACATGCGCATCATGGCACGACGACCGTCCGCGAAATCCGCCGCAGGCTCGATCGGGGCGGCGACGCGCGTTCTGGTCCTGTATGGCGCAGAGCCGATGCTCATGCGCCAACACCTCGAACAACTGACCGCCGCCCTTGAGAAGGCGCACGGCGAGACCGAATCGTTCAGTTTTGACGGCAGGACGCGCGCCGTGGCTGACGTGCTCGATGAACTGCGCAGTTTTTCGCTGATGCAGTGCTACAAAATCGTGATCGTGGATGACGCGGATCAATTCGTCTCCGCCCACCGGGCCGCGCTCGAAAGATACGCCCAATCGCCGGTGGACCACGCCACGCTCGTCCTGCGTAGTGGAAAGTGGCGCCGCGGCAACCTCGACAAGCTGATCGTGAAGGTCGGGGCAATCGTCTCGTGCGACACGCCGACGCCGGCCGGCGCCCAAACGTGGCTCGTGGGCCGCAGCAAGTCGCAGCACCAGCACACGCTGAGCCAGAATGCTGCGGCGCTGCTTGTGCGGCGGATCGGGCCGGACCTCGGCCGCCTGGACAGCGAGCTGGCGAAGCTGGTGCTTCTGGCCGGCCCCGGAGAACGGATCGATGCCCGCCTGATCGAACGCATCGTTGGCCGTGATAGTGACGAGCAGGCCTACGAGATCCAGGAGGCTCTGCTGGAGTCCCTGGCCGGGCGAGCCGGCAGCGCCCCAGGTAGCCGTGGGGCGATCGAGAAGATTCACGAGCTGGTGCACGTGTCGCGGCAGGCCGACGTCCTGATCGCCTACTTCGTCGCCGATCTGGTCCGCAAACTCCATGTGGCAGCGCACCTGCGGCGCCAGGGGGTGACCGACGCCGCGATCGCCCGCGAAGTGGGCATCTTCGGTGGCCGCCGGGCGTCCTTCTTCGAGGCGCTGCGGGGTCTGGACGTTCGCGTCATAGGCGACCTGTTCGACGCGATCGTGGACGCGGACGCCAGATCCAAGTCGGGTCTGGGTGATCCGGTACGCAATGTCGAGCGGTTCTGTGTCACGCTCGCCAGCGGCGCTGGACGCTCGTGACGGCGGGCCGCAGGTCGAGCCGCGCCGCCGTCGAGCTGAAGCCGATGCCGGGCCGGGCTGTCCGCGGCGGGTGACCTGACGACGCGGCTAGGTTATACTTCCCAAAAGTTAGGCTCTGTCCGAAAACCCTGCCTGGCGTCGACCCGCCAGTACTGGCGGACAGCGCCCGCAGGCGGCGTCGGCGAACGCTTCGCTCGGTCTTGGGACCGCGGCACGGTGTTCGGACAAAGCCTATTGCTGCGGTTCAAGGATGAACCCCGTAAACGTCATGCGTTCGCGATGCGCAGGAGGCACCATGCGGCACCCTCACGACCTCAGTCTTGCGCTCTGCATCCTCTCGGCTCTACCGCTGTCCATCATCGGTTGTGCCTACGTGGAGCCGTACGAACCGGTCGCCGCGTTGCGACACGACTTCAGGCCCGCCGGCGCGCAGCGGGACCTTCGGCGTGTGAATACCGCCGCGCGACCTGGAGCGCGACCGAACACCTTCGCAGTGGATAGGACCGCCCGTCTCGATGCGCGACGGCCCCCCCGTGGTGTGAACGTGGCTGTTGGCGGCGACGCGACGCAAGACGCCAATGGCGTGAACGTCGCCGCCCGCAACTACGCGCAGCAGGTTCGGGCCGCCGGAACCGCCCGGCCCACCCGGCCCGAAGAGCCGCCGCAGGTCCGCTTTGTCAACGATGGTCCTTTGAGCCGAACGAGCGCCAACCGGTCGCCAGACCGAAGCCGCGCCACGGACGGCCGGCAACCGGCCGCCGTCCTGGCGGCGCCGAGGGCGCAGCGTCCAGTGGCGCGGCCCGCCTCGTCACCGTTCGTCGCCTTCGCGGCGCCGAGCCATCGCCCTGCAGTGACGCCGGCCAATACCTTGGCCCCGAGGCCGGCCGCCGCTGCGACGGCGCCAACGGCTCAGCCTGCGCCGGTGTCGGCCGCGCCGCCATCAGCGCCGCCGCCCGCCCCGCGTCGGCCATCACGGCAGGAACTGATCGAGATGTTGATCGAGGACGTCCGCAGCGGTTCCGAGCCGGCCGTGGCCAAGGCGCTGACGGCCGCGGCACTGGGCGCTGTGGACACTGATCGGCAGTTCGACCCGGCCGCCATCGCCGAGTTGGCCCCGACGCAGCGCGATGCGGTGAGTCAGTACCACGCGCTACTCATTCTCCTGCGGGAGGACCTTACCGCAGGCCGGCAGATCGATCCACAGATGATCGCCTCGGAACTGGAGAAGATGATTGACCAGCCGGTGCGCGTCCGTTGCCTGAATCTTTGCCGCAAGGTCAGTGGTTTCGGTGATTACGAGGTGATCCCCGGCAACAGCTTCAACGCGGGGCGGGAGAACCCGATGGTGCTCTACCTCGAAATGGACCGGTTCCAGATCCACAAGCAGGAGTCGGGATTGCACGAAGTGAGGCTCTCGCAGGAGGTCGTCCTCTACACCGATCCGGGCGGCGCCGCGGTCTGGAAGCAGCCCAGCGTCCAGATCGTCGACGTGTCGCGCAATCGACGCCGCGACTTCTTCGTCACGCAACTCATTCGACTGCCCCAGGTTCTGGGTGTGGGTGATTACCTGCTCAAAGTCACCGTGACCGACGAGCACGGGCAGACGATGGACGAGATTCAGACGCCGGTTCAACTTGTTGCGGACGGATAATGGGGTACCATGACGCATGTGCGTGTTCTGGCTGGCGATCGCGACGTGGCGTCACTGATCAGCGACTTGGCCGCTGCCATCCGCAACGACATGGAAAGTTTCAGCGATGGCGGGCCGTGGGCGCTGGTCGGGATTCGAAGTCGCGGAGATGTGCTGGCCAGGCGTCTTGCCGATACGCTGCGGCCGGACCACGTCGGAACCCTTGACATCACTTTATACCGTGACGACCTGTCCGAAATCGGGCCGCAGGCGATCGTGCGCACGACCGAGATTCCTTTCGGTATCGATGGCCTCAACATCGTGCTGGTCGACGATGTGCTGATGTCGGGCCGCTCGGTGCGGGCCGCGCTTCAGTCCCTGATGGACATGGGCCGTCCCAAGCGCGTGTGGCTGGCCGTCCTCGTGGATCGCGGGGGGCGCGAGTTGCCGATCGCGCCAGATCATGTGGGGATTGTCCTGTCGCGGGACATCGATGGCGGTCTCACCGGCGGGGAGCTGGTCAACGTCATGCTGCGACCGACCGACGCTGAGGACGCGATCGTCGTCGCCCGGTACGCGCCCGCCGCCGACCATGCCGGGACCGTAGCCCCCGGAGATGACAGTGGTTAGCCCCCCTCAGAAGTCGCGATGGCCACACAAGCACCTGCTGGGGCTCGAAGAGCTTTCCGCCGCGGACATCCGATTCCTGCTCCAGACCGCGCGGGGCCTGGAGGATGTCAGCACACGCAGCGTCAAGAAAGTCCCGGCGCTGCGCGGCCGCGTGGTCGTCAACCTGTTTTTCGAGGATTCGACGCGCACTCGCAGCAGTTTCTCGCTGGCGGCCAGCCGGCTGTCCGCGGATGTGCTGGACATCAGTGGGCAGGGCTCGAGCGTTTCCAAGGGCGAGACATTGCGCGACACAGCCCGCAACATCGAGGCCATGGGCGTTGACGTGGTGATCTGCCGGCATCACCTCAGCGGCGCGGCCCATCAGCTTGCCCGCGGGGTGCAATGCAGTGTGATCAATGCCGGCGACGGGCAGCACGAGCATCCCACCCAGGGACTGCTGGATCTCTACACCATCGCCCGCCGCTGCGGTCGAGACGATTACAACCTGTCGGGCCTGACCGTCGCCATCGTGGGCGACATCGAGCACAGCCGGGTCGCGCGTTCGAACATTCACGGCTTGCTGAAGCTCGGTGCCGGTGTCGTGCTCGTGGCGCCACCAACGCTGCTGCCTCGAACTTTCGCGGACATGGGCTGCGAACTGTCCAATGATCTGGACAGCGTCCTGCCGCGCGTCGATGTGGTGTATATGCTCCGTGTGCAGTTCGAGAGGATTGCGAATCAGGCTTTCCCCAGCATCCGCGAGTACGCGGCCGTCTACGGCCTGACGACGCGGCGTATGACCATGGCCAAGCCCGACGTCGTCGTGATGCACCCGGGCCCGCTGAACCGCGGACTGGAGATCGACTCGGCCGTCGCGGACGGCCCCAACAGCGCGATCCTGGCCCAGGTCACCCACGGTCTGGCCGTGCGCATGGCGACACTGTTTCTCGTCTGTAGTGTGGATGGGAAGCGACGGAGCGAGTAGGGAAAGCGACGAGTAGGGGAGCGACATAGCGACGAAGGGTTGTTGTCGAAGACACGTGAGTTTGCGGTGATCAGTTCCGGCATGGATGACGACGTCATACAGACCGTGACTTTGGCTCCGAATGCTCCCCCCCTCGTCGCTACGTCGCTTCTTGATAGGTGTCAACATGGGCGCGTCTATGAACAACGGCCTGCTACTGGTGCTTTCCGGCCCCTCGGGCGTCGGCAAGACGACGATTGCACGGCACATCGAGAAGGAGCTCGGTGGCGTCTTCAGCGTCTCCATGACGACCCGTCCCAAAACGGTGAAGGACACTGAGGGGGTCGACTACACCTTTGTCAATCGCGAGCAGTTCGAGCGCCAGCGTGGCGCGGGCGAGATGCTGGAATGGGCCAGCGTGTTCGATCACTTCTACGGCACGCCGCGCCGACCCGTGGTCGAGGCACTCGAGCGCGGTGAGCTGGTCATCCTGGAAATCGACGTCGAGGGCGCGATCCAGGTGAAAATCCGGCTGCCCGATGCGTTCGCGATCTTTATTGAGCCGCCGAACGAGCAGGCACTGCTGGACCGGTTGCGGAACCGTAAACGCGACGACGAAGCCGTCATCCAGCGGCGCTTCGCGGAAGCGAAGCGGGAGATCGACCGTGCCAGGTCGAGCCAGGTCTACGACCGGTTTATCGTCAACGAGGACTTGTCTGAGGCCATGAGCCGCGCCGCCGAGATCGTCACATCAAAGCGGCAGGGGGCGTGAGCCGGGACGCGTGAGGCGGGACGCCGAACGCCGTCGCGAGTGATGAGCGAGCGACGGAATGCCTTTTCCCCTCTTCGACGGATGACATACGTTTCCCTCATTCTCTCCTGGCTACTCCTCACGCTGGGTGTCACGCTGCTCGCGGTGGGCTGGTGGGGCCGTCGCCGCGGGGATCACTGTCACTGCCGCAGTTGCTCGTTCGATCTGTCGGGTCTGCCCGAGACGGCGAATACGTGCCCGGAGTGCGGGACTGTTCTGAGCGGGGCGAAGGCGAAGGCGAAGGCGAAGGTACGCGGTCTGCGCGTGCGGCGCCGCGGACTGGTCGTCATCGGGACGGTGTTGCTGCTGCTGGGCGGCGTGCAGGCCGGCCACCGCCTGATGGGGATTGATTACTACCATTTGGCGCCAGACTTTGTTCTGGTTGCACTGCTGGATGAATTGGAAGCGAGGCAGGAGACGATCGTCCGCCTCGGTGCGCAGAAGTTCACGGACGCCTTAGCGATCCGGTCGGTGGACAAGGCACTCGAGGTGCAGGGCGATCCGTCGCTGCCATGGCACGACACCTGGGGCGAAATCGTCGCGTTGGTCGGGGCTCGGGGGCTGCTCAGCCCGGCGCAGACACTGCGCTATGCCGAGCAGGCCGGCACGCTGAAGCTCCAGGTCCGCCCGAGCGTGCAACTGCGGCGCCAGCCCTACGGATACGTTGGCGGCGATCCGACCAAGCGCATCGGGCCGAATTCGCAGATCGTGGTTCGAGTCGGTGCCGGGGAGCTTGTTGGGGACGGGCAAACGGTCGAGATCAAGTGGAAATGGCTTCGCAACCGGACAGCGGAGATCAGCTGGAAACCGAACGGTGGGCCTGCATCCTGGGCCCACCTGCCGTTGGGGCAGGTGAGTGCGCGACTGGGTTCAGTGCCGGTCGAGCTGGAAATCGAGCCGGAATTTACCGTAACGACCGGAATGTGGACCACCACGGCGATGAAGGGCGCGGTCCGGAAATTGACGGCGCGCGTCGAAGTCGTGGATCATCTGACGGGAAACTACGTAGAGCCGGGCGCGAGACCCGTGGCCGATCGGGCGACCAACGCCTGGGTTTGGATCCGCATGCAGGGAGGGGTGCGGCGGCTGGTGTTCGGCGCGATCCAGCCCGAGCGTATGCAGCACGCCAAAATGTGGATGCGCGTCGACGGCCGGATCGTCGACGTTAAGAACTGGGTCAAGCAAAGCAGTTGGCGAGAGCATCCGGACGGTTCACTTTACACCAGGTAAATGAGCATGAAACCCCTATGCGATCGCTTCCCGCAGGCAACTCATGTGGACGTGATCTTACGCGCGAACGCCGACAACGCGGAGCGAGCCGTCACAATCCAGCCGGTGTGGCGGGCGAATGGGCGTTTCGCAACGTGCCGCTGGATGCGGAGCCCAAGATCAGAGCCTGCTCCACGGGTCGCAAAAGGCTCGGTCGCTGGTGCCGGCCGAAGTGCGGGCACTGACGCTGGAAGAAGCCGATCGCGACCCACAATTAATGACATCGGTTCTGGATAGCGCCGCGTTCCGTCGCTCGACAGGGGCAAGGCATTTCGCTGCTCTACAGGGAACAAGGCATTCCGCCGCTCGCTCATCACTCGCGACGGCTCCCTTCGTTGCTCCGTCGCTTCGTCGCTCTCGCACCACTACCCTGCAACCGCCGAACCCAACCAGCCCCACGAGCGGTCCATGGCGTCGCGGAACCGCGGGCCAAAGTGGTATGCCACCAGCAGAAAAAACGTGATGCCGCAAACGTTGATGATCCAGTCAGCCATCGAGCAGAAGCGGCCGGGAACGAAAAGCTGGTGAACTTCCTCCCCGGTGGCGATCAGGATGCAGGCCAGCCATGTCGCCAGGTGCCATCGGCACAGTGCCGCGGCGACCATCAGCGCAAGGGTTCCGTAGACGAAGAAATGTGCGACCCCGCGTACGGCGTATTCGCTGATGCCCGGAAGGCCGTAGTCACCTGTGAATTGGCTGGACGCGGCGTACAGGACGGTGATCACCGCGAGTGCGAGAAGCAACGGCAGAAGGCGACGGGCGACGAACGGTAGTAGAAGTGATTGCACCATATCGGGACCCTGATCCGGCCGGTTTCGGCGGCCGGCCGACGAAGAATGCAACGGCGGTGCCGGACGCCGACCGAGTTGCGTAAACTCAGGCGCCGTCGAGGTCTTGGTCTGCCCCGCCCGGTCGCCGCCGCGGGGTGCGGCTGGGTCGAATGTTGCATGCCGGCAACACCGTGGTGGCCGCACACCGCTTCGTTGCGGGCCCGCGGCGTCGGGACTAGACTGACTCGCTTCGCCCGAAATTGGTCACGCCATGAACGAAGCGATCGCGAAGGCGCACGCCCTTACCGAAGCATACCAATATATCCTGCGATTCAGGGACAAGACGGTCGTGGTCAAGGTCGGCGGCTCGATCATGGATGAGCCGCACACGCTGAATCAACTGCTTGCCGACATCTGCTTCATGCACGCGGTGGGCATGCGGCCGATCCTGGTTCACGGTGGCGGCAACGGCATCACCGAGCAGATGCGACGCGTGGGCCTTGAGGCGCAGTTCGTGCAGGGCCGGCGCTATACCGACGAGAGGACGCTGGCGATTGTCGAGCACGTGCTCGTGGAGAAAATCAACGCCCAGATCGTCGAACAGATCGTCGCACTGGGACCTCGGGCCATGGGGTTGCACAGTCTGTCCAGTTGCGCTGTATTCGCCAGCCGACTCTTTCTGGCCGATCCGGACGACAGCGGGCGCAAGATCGATCTGGGATATGTCGGTCAGGTAGACTGGGTCAATGGCGAGTTGCTGATGGCCCTGGTCGAAGCGGGCAAGGTCCCGGTGATC